>CAZQOE010000096.1:0-6873 GCA_964594935.1 uncultured Rhodospirillaceae bacterium
ACATTTGACGAGCTTGATGCCGTCTTTTTCGAGTTCCTCGATCAGGTCAAAACGTTCCCCCGCCATCCCGACGCAGTTCATGAACGACAGGATTCTCGGCCTTTGGGCGATCTTTTCGACGCATATGACGGCGGACGAAAATTCGATCACATCGCCCTTGCCGCAATCCCGCCTTAAGACAAGGCTTGAATCGCTGACCATCTGGATGAACGACGTATCGATGCTGAACGGCATGAAGGGAACCGAGACGGCGATGACGTCCCCCGATTCATCGGAACCTTCATAATCGGCCTCGCCCACTTCGAATAATTCAATTTCGGACATCTCTATATCCTTTCAAAACGGACTAAGGGCCGGGGACGAATTCGGCCGGCCGTTGCGCCGAAGCGCCCGTAGGCGCGGGGCGGGGCGGTTGTGCCGCCTTCGCCAAAGCGGCGAGAATATAACTTTGGGTTTCGAAGGTGTTGACGGGGGCTTCGGGCTTCGCGCCCGGAACGTCTTTCGGAAAAAGCCGGAATTCCGTACCGGGATAAAAGCTGCCGTCCATCTGAATTTTGCACGGCTTGACCGATGCGGGATCGATATAATTTGCATTAAAATCGAAAGACCCCCGCGATGTGTGAAGTTTAAGGAGGGGGATTTTCTTCTGCAGGTCTGCGGGAAAGTAAAGTTTCCTGTTTTTCGCGTAGACCAAAACGGTCAGGGGCTGGGTCCTGTTGTTCAGTTCGATAAGGGCATAGGTCTCGCGGGTGTCTTTGTCGCGGCGGTCTTTGATCGACCGGATGAGTTTCGCGTTGACCCTGCGGGTTTGAATTTCCTTGAAAGCGATACACTTGAAATCGACCATCAATTCTTCTTCGGCCATAATGGACTCCGTTCAAATCAGTAAAAACCCAATGAGCGCCCGACAGATTACCCCGCCGCCTTCACGCCTCAAAGAGCAAAAGATGGTTAAAATAAGGGCTTTTTACAGCCAGCGCCTCACGCGGGTTTTGTACGCGGCGTAGGGTTCCCCGAACGCTTCCAGAAGACGCTGTTCTTCAAAGGGGATAAAGACAAAATTCATCGAAAGAAAAAAAGCCACGGGCGCGAAAAGCGCGGCGAACGATCCCCACACCAGCGCGCATCCGGCAAGCATCATCATGCCGCCTAAATAAATCGGATTTCGCGTGTACCGAAAGGGGCCTTCCGTGACCAGCGTCGAAGCTTTGGCCAAAGGGAAGGGCGTCGTCGCCCATTTGCAAAACAACCCCAGAGTCCAGACGACCGAGGCGAGGCCAAGGCCCAAAAGGATAAAACCGAGAACGGGACTTTTGAAACTCAACGCCAAGGGGGTAGGCCAGAAATAATCCAAGCCGAGGCTTACGATGATCGCGCCTATCGCGATCTGCGGCGGCATAAGCCACAGGACGTTAATGCCGCATATTATCTCTTTTTTCTCGTTTGTCTTTTCGGCCACGGCGTACATTATTTCTGAACGACAACACGCGCAAAGGTACACCCTTTTGCGCGTGGCGTCATCTCTAATCCCGAAACCCGTCTACGGGTGCGGGTTTTCCGAGTACACCGACAAACGAACGTCTTGCGCGGATGCCGGGCAATAATGCTCTGTTTTGTTTTTATTATTGAAGGTAATGAGCGCTCCGTTCGTTATGAAAAAGAGCAATTTCGAATCCTCGATGTTTTCCACAGCCTTAGGATTGATACGCGACGGCCCCTCGGAGGTCTCAACCTTGGCAAGACGGCCGCCAGCCTTTTCAATTTCATTAAAAAGGTTGTAGCCATTTCTGGCATCTTCACGAGTAACAAACGTTTTTTCCACGGGGGCGCCATTAATCAAAACCAAAATCGTGGCCACATGTACGCGCGGGCCCGGGCGAGGAGATTCAGGGCCGATTGCGAGAATATCTTTAACGTCAACGAAAACGCTCTTCTTATAATTGGGCGATCCTGAATTATAGAGACGGCGGCGCGGTTCTTTTGGATCCGTCGCGAGGGGCGTCGGTATCTTGCGCTTTGTCGCGCTGTCGCGAGTTCCCACAAGTTCTTTTAATTCGACGAGATTTGCGTTTTTGTATGCCATTTTTTTTCTCCATGCAAAAAGGTAATCGAAATATCAAGCCCTTTCATTTCTGCGCGCACTATACTTTTTGATGAACGAAAGCAAAGATAATTATTTGATTTTGCACCCCATTTTGGCAAATAAAGTTTGTGGAGCTTCAATGCTTTCATGGTAGATTGTGAGCTTGTTGCCAAGGATTGTGACGCGAAGTTTCCGCACCTAAATCCGGCGATTTTCCTACCGCAACTTTTTTTCTTGTTCGCTATGCCGCGCGGATTTCTTCTTTGATCTGCTGCATGTGCGTGTCGATCAGGCTGAGCGTGTTGATCAACTCGGTCAGGATTTCCGTCTGCTTTTCGATCTGGGCCTGTAGCGCATAATCGGCCGTTGTTTTGGCAACGGGCTTGCCTTGTTCGGCCGCGATGCGTTTTTCCATTTCGCGGATTTGTTCCGAGATAGCCTCGACCATGCTGGCGCGCGAGGCTTCGATCTGCGCCGACATCTGGAACCATTGGTCGAGGAATTGCTTCTGGGTTTCAGGCGGCAGCGAAACGGTTGACGGCGGGGGTTTCGACGCCTCGGCTTGAGCGGCTTCGGCCGCGCTTTTCGTGGCGGCCAAGGTTGTTTCGATAGTCGCCAGCTTCGCGGCGATATCCTGCTGCGCGGTTTGCGCCGCATCGCTTTGTCCGGCGGCGGCGTGGCTTTCGATTTCATCCCGCAAGGCTTTGCGTAAATCGGCGGGAAGGGCTGAGACAAAGACGGCGACACGCCCTTCGAGTTCGGAAAGTTCGGCAATTTTGTCGACGACGGGGGAAAGATCGACCGAAGGCGCGGCTTGTTCGACCGTTGTTGGCGACGTATCGAGCTTTGCCTGCATTGCCGCGACTTTTTCCCCAATCTGCACAAGCTGGGCCGAAAGCGGCGCCAAGGCCGATGCGGTCGCTGCCGCCTGGCTTTCTTCGTGGGCTTTGACCATATCGGGCTGGGCTTCGGCTTGCGTTGCAAGCCTTGCTTGAAGTTCGCCCATCTGCTTGACGATTTCGTCCAGACGCTCGCCCCAATTCCGCGCGGGGGCCATGTTGTTCCATTGGCTCCTGATGCCTTCGGTGGTTTCGCCAAGAACCTTGCCGCTGGCCTGAAGCAGATTGATGGCGCCGAACAGGCGTTCGCCCAAATCGCCCGCCGTGCCCGAAAGCTTGGCGAGGGTATCCTTGGACGTTTCCGCGTTCGCCTTGAGGCTCATTTCGCTTGAGGCCAACGATTGCAGCGTATGCGAAAGCTGCTTGCCTGTTATTTGAGTAATTTCGGCGAGACCTTCGGCGCGCGCCTGAATGATGGGAATAAGGCGCGTCAACTGGTCGGCGGTATGGGCGTGGGCGTTCTTTAAATTCTCGGCTCCTCCGACCATGTCGCGGATGGCCAGCGCGATTTGCTTGTCGCCGGTCTGGCCGCGCTCGGCGATGTTCTTCAGGATGGTTTCGACCTTTTCCGTCATCGACGCGATGGATTCCTGCTGCTGCTTGATGGCGGCGGACAAATCCGTCGATTGCTGGCGGATGCTTTCCGAATCCCCCGAAATCGATTTCATCATGGCTTCGAACAGCGAGCGCGAACCGCCCTCGAAACGCAGGCGCACGGGGCTGCCTTCGTTCGTCAACACCGACACGTCGGGCAGGTGGCTGAAATGGTAACGCGCAAGATCGACCGCGCGCGCCAGATCGCCGATCATATCCTGACGCTCTATTCCCCAGATGGCGGTGCGCATGTCGCCGCGCGACATGTTCTGGATGCTTTGGGCCAAGGCCCGCATCGGGGCGGACTGCTTGTCGCGCAGGACTAGGTAGATTCCGGCGACGCACGCGGCCGCGACGATCAGGCTGAACCAGCTTAGAAGCGTCAACAGCGTCGCCCAGAATTGGGCGCGGCTTTGCGCGGCAAGGCGGGCCTGCGCGCTGTCCGATGTCATGCGCGCGTCCAGCACCGACATCGCGGCGTAAAGCGGCGCGAGATCGGTCGCGGTGAATTCGTTCTGAAGCTCGCCGCCCGCGGGCATGTCCATCTTTCTCAACGCGTCGTTAAACAAGGCCGAAATCGAGGCCAGTTCGTGGCGCGTTTGCTCGGGAATCGTGTCGGGCAGGCGGGCGACAAGCTCGTCCGTCGATTTCATGCGCTCTTTCAATTCCGAAAGGCCGGACGTGTTGTGGGTAAAGACGTACCTTTGCGCAAAGCCCAAAAATCCGCTGAAGCCCCAATCCTGCCGCAACCGCCCGAACAAATCCTGTTCGCCGCCCAATGCGCTGTCGGGGGCCGCCAATGTGGTTTCGGCGCGGTCGAGCTGGTATTTCAGATAGCTGGCGCCGCCGATCATCGTCATGCAGACAAAGACCACAAGGCCGAGAACAAGCGCCGTCGAACGGCCTATGCCAAAAGAGGGGGAGTCGGACATGAAAAACAGGAACCAGAAACCGGAACGAGCGGGGGATTATGGTAAATTTTTTCCAGAAAAGCAATAACTTCAATGCGTTCTAGCGATTATTTAAGGCGATGCCGCAAGTGCTTTGTTTGTCGGTTAATTTAGGAGATTCCCGCCTGAAAGTATTCCTCAGGCCCAAAGGAGCCAATAATTATGATATATTTTGAGGCCTTAAAACGAGGATGCCTATTCAACGGAATGTTTTGGAGAATAATATGTCTGAAGCAACTAACGCGCAAACATTCACTCAAGAAGAATTTATTAAAGCAAATCAAGAAGTCTTTCAAAGAGTGACAAATTATAGCGACACAGTGGTACACGCCAGACTTCGTGCGCTTTACAAAGAATCGAATCGCGAAAACATTTTGCGCGGAGCAAATTTGTTAGCAAAAACTTCTCTTGCTGCGGCTGCTGTTTCAGGAGGGTGCATAGTTCTTGTGCTCGTTTCCTCGCAGTTCCCGATTTCGAGCCGCGTAGTGATTGCAGGCGCGGTTCTGCTTTCTGGCGGTGCATGTGGGGTGTTGGTTAATCAAGTTGCCATGGAGGTCGCTAGTGGTCGCTCTACATTTACTGGGGATGCGGAGTATACAGGAGCAAGTAAAAAGAGCTTGAGGAAGGTTACCAATATTGCCTATGCGAAACTTTATGAACAATACGGTATTGACCGGCGTCCTGCAGGATTTTTGCAGAACGTAAGGGCCCGTTTTTTAAAGCCTTCAATTATTTAACGCCTTAATTATCGGAGAATTATTTGGGACAACAGGCATTTAAGTACAATCTGTTCGAGCTTCAGGAAGTTGCCGATGCGCAGGCTGCGAAAATTGCTTTCAAAAAAGCGGCCAGAGAGTTCGCTCAGCCTCTTGTAGAAAAATTGACGATGGCCTCGTGCGCCCTTCTGGGCCTTGCGGGCGCGTTCGGCGTTTGCGCTCAGGCCACGATGCCGTCCGGCGATCCGTTATTTTTATTCGCGACGGGGGCGGCGCTTGAGCTTGCGGTCGTTTCGTTTTCCGCCTCGCAAATTTATCATTTCGATCCGCCCGCTTATGTAAGGCAGTTCGACATATTCGGAAACGTGAAAGAGTCGGCCAAGGGTTCTCCCAACGTCGCTCTTAGAGCCGCAAATTACGTTCTCAGCGAGTATTGCTCGCCCAGCCATCCGCCTAAAAACGACCCCGTCATTCCGGGTTAAAGCCGCTTATTCGTTCAGCCCTGTGCGCGAGATGCGCAGGTCCCGATGCACGGATATCGACAGCAAAATCCCGCATCCGATAAGCAACGTCAGCATGGCGGTGCCTCCGTAGGACACAAGGGGCAGGGGAATGCCCACGACGGGAATGGTGCCCGTGACCATCGCGACGTTCACAAAGACATAAAGAAAGAGCGTGAACGTAAGGCCGAATGCTGTCAGGCGGCCGAATTGGTTGCGGCTTGTTATGGAGATAATGAACCCATAGCCGATAAGCAGGAAGTAAAGCACAAGCAAAAACAAAGCGCCGAACATGCCGAATTCTTCGGCCAGAACGACGAAGATAAAATCGGTATGTTTTTCGGGCAGGAATTGAAGCTGGCTTTGGGTTCCTTGGCCGAAGCCGCGCCCGAACAATCCGCCGGAACCCATCGCGATCTTGGATTGCAGGATATTGTAGCCGTGCCCCAGAGGATCGGACCCCGGGTTAAGGAAGGTCGTCAGGCGCGCCTTTTGGTAATCGTGAAGATGCTCCCATGCAAAGGGCAACACGGCGGCGGCGATGGCGATGACGATGACGAACTTCCACCAGCGCACGCCTCCCGCGAAAAAGACCGCGCCGGAAGCCAGCGTCAAAAGCAAAGCCGTTCCCAAATTCGGTTGCAGGAGGACAAGGCCGACGGGCGCCACAACCATGGCGACGGGAAGCAATAGCTTGATGGGTTGCCCGATGTCTTCGAGCGAAAGGCTGTGGAAGTATTTGGCGAGCGCGAGCACGAGCGTAATCTTCATAAGCTCGGACGGCTGGATGACGATGACGCCGAGGTTAATCCAGCGCTGCGCGCCCATGCCGCTCTGCCCCACGATTTCGACGACGACGAGCAAAAACAGCATGAAGCCGTACATGACGTACGCGTACTGAAGCCAGAAGCGGATGTCGGTCAGCGCGATGATCATCATCAGCACCAACCCTATGGCAAAGCGTCCGAGTTGTTGTCCGGCCCAAGGCGTCCAGCTTTTGCCTCCGGCGGAATACAAAAGGCCGACGCCGATCAGCCCGATGACGACGATAAGCGCGATCATGCCCCAGTTCAAAAGCCGAAGCTTTTCGGGAATGCTTAGGTTATCTGACGATGAGAGGAGAGACATAGA
>CAZQOE010000097.1:0-6767 GCA_964594935.1 uncultured Rhodospirillaceae bacterium
CAGAACCTGAATATTTTGAGAGGTTCTGTTTGAACAGGAAAGCGAAATGTTAGAAAAAACCGCGCCGCCGTGGCAGGCCCCACGGCAAGCGGTTTTGACGCGACAGTTCGCTTTCCTCTTCAAACCCGAAGGGCGCGGGTTAAATGCCGTCTGGGCGTCGCCAAAAAACTTGTCCGTATAACCAATACGGCCTGCATTTTTTGGCTAGCCAGCCGACATTTCCCCCCGCGAAGAACCCTTAAAATATTCAGGTTCTGACCCTAACTTTGTATACGTTAATTATTCCTCTTTTTCACCATTTTTAGCGCATGGTAAAGGCTGTTCTTCCTCGTCGTTTTCGTCCGCCGGAAGCCTATACCCTTCGCCGAGCCATTTTCCGAGATCGATCATGGAACAGCGCGAAGAGCAGAAAGGCTTGAATTTTTCCGCCGCCGGCTTGCCGCACATGGGGCAACGTCCATTTTTTATAACCATCGGAAGGTCTCCTCAATTAAGCAAGCTTGTGGCGAAAAACGTGATTTTTTAAATTTTCGAGCGGAGCGTACTCCTTCCGTACGTGAGCATCGAAAATTTAAAAAAGCGCGTTTTGCAGCCCAAGATCGCTTAATTGAACCACCCTGAGCCGCGCAACATTTGCGCGACTTCAAAAAGGGGTAGACCGACAATGCCGGAATACGAGCCGGACACAAAGCGGATCAAAGCGGCTGCCCTTCCCTGAACAGCGTAGCCGCCCGCCTTGCCGATGCCTTCGCCGCTTTGGGCATATATGTCGATGTCTTTTCGCGAAAGCTGGCGGAAAATCACGGTGCTGTCGCTGACGCGGCGCAGAATTTTTCCGTCCGGAGTCCGAAGCGCGACCCCTGTATAGACGTGGTGCCTTCGCCCCGACATAAGGCCGAGGAACTGGCGCACGTCGTCGGGCGTCGCCGCTTTCGGCAATATCCGCCTTCCGACGCCGACGACCGTATCGGCGGCAAGAATGAACGCGTCCTTCTTCTGAAATTCGGGGATGACGGCTTGCAGTTTTTCAAACGCCAAACGCTCGGCCAAGTCGCGCGGTTTTTCTGCGCGCGCAGGTTTTTCGTCAATGTCCGCCGCCAGAACTTTATCCGGCACGATGCCGATATCCGCCAAAAGCGCCAGACGGCGCGGCGAAGACGAGGCGAGGATAAAATAAGGGCGATTCATGGTTTCCCGGTTTTGAAATGCCGCCGGGTTAACTTTATGAGGGATTACATAGTTTTCGCAACATCTATCGAAGACGGTATTTTTTGACGCACAAACCTTTCCCCAAGCTTGACAATATGTTAACACTGCTTTTGTTTTGTTGTCAGAAAAACCTTCCATCCCTCCACGGGGAGTTTTTGTGCGAATTTCTTTGATCCTTCTTTCTTCGACAGCCCTCGGCCTGTTTACCCTGTGCGCCACGGGATTTACCGAAGCCCATGCCTCGGTGCCCGCGTTTTTATTTGCGCCGGCGAGAGCGGAAGAGTCAGCGACCATTCCGCAAAGCGGCGTCGTCCGCATAGCGCCTCATCGCGCCGTTTATAAAATTGCGTTGGCGTCCGCCAAAAACGGCAGCAACATATCGGACGTTTCGGGACGCATGACGTTCGAATGGCGGGACGTGTGCGACGGATGGGCAATCCAGCAACGGATGCAACTTCATTTCGGCTATGCCGACGGCGAGGATCAAACGCTGGCCAGCACCGAGCTGACATGGGAGTCCAAAGACGGCAAAAAATATAGTTTTAACATCCGCCGCGTGACGGACGGACAGGAAACCGAGGCCTTTCGCGGCAAAGCCGTCCAGAATCCGGATGGAACGGCCCTGGCTTCATACAGCGTTCCCGAAGGGAAAACGAAAACGCTGCCTCGGGGAACTTTGTTCCCGTCGGCCCATACCAAGCTGATTTTGCAGCAGGCGGCGAAGGGCGAAAAATTTTTCTCCAGCCACGTGTTCGACGGTTCCGACGAAGACGGATCGAGCGACATCAGCGCGTTTATTTCGCCGCCGCGCGCGCTCGGAAAAGAGCCCGAGGCGAAAGCCAAGGGAAAGAAAAACCCTCTGCTGGTCGATGCCGCATGGCCCGTGCATCTGGCCTTTTTCAAAATCGCCTCGGAAACGGGCGAGCCGGATTATGAAATGGATATGACCCTTCTTCCCAATGGCGTTGCCCAGCACATGGATATCAATTACGGGGATTTCTCCGTGACCGGAAATTTGGAAGAAGCCCAAGCCCTGCAAACCCAGAACTGCCCATGATCAACGATCCGCACCGTAAAAAACTTGTTATGATCGTCGAGGACAACGAATTGAACCTCAAGTTGTTCCGCGATCTTTTGGAAGCGCACGGTTACGCGACGCTGCACACGCGGGACGGATTTCAGGTCCTCGATCTGGCGCGGAAAAACCATCCCGATCTGATTATCATGGATATCCAGCTTCCCGAAGTCTCGGGCATTGAAATCACGGGTTGGCTTAAGGCCGACGAAGAATTGAAGACCATACCCGTCATCGCCGTCACGGCCTTTGCCATGCGCGGCGACGAGGAAAAAATTCGCGCGGGCGGTTGCGACGACTATCTGTCAAAGCCCATCGCCGTCCATCAGTTCATTGCTACCGTGAAAAAGTACCTGTAACCCCCCTGAGGTTAAAAGAGTTTAGATAATGTCCGCCCGCATTCTGATTGTCGATGACATCCCTTTAAATATCAAGCTTCTCGCCGCAAAGCTGGCGCGGGATTACTATGTCATTTCGACGGCCGAAAACGGGCGCGAGGCGCTTCGAAAAGTCGATGCGGAAAAGCCGGATATTATTCTTCTGGACGTCATGATGCCGGAAATGGACGGCTTCGAAACGTGCCGCCAGTTGAAAGCCAACCCTGCGACCGCCTTTATCCCCGTCGTCATGATCACGGCCCTATCGGACGTTACAGACCGTGTGCGCGGCCTTGCCGCCGGAGCCGATGATTTTCTGGGCAAGCCGATTAACGATTTGGCGCTTATGGCGCGCATTCGTTCGCTGCTGCGCATGAAAATCCTGATGGACGAATGGCGTTCGCGCGAGGCCACAGCGCTCGAGCTTTCGCCGGCCTCTACCGAAACCACGACGGATCCGCTGAACGTCAGCAACTGCCGCATTCTGGTCGTCGACGACGATGACGCGGATGAAACCTTTATCCGAAACGCGTTACAGCCCCTTTCGGTTCATGTCGAAGGAACAAAAAGCATCGGCGAGGCTGAATCCCTCCTGACGGATAACTCTTTCGACCTCGTTTTCTCGAAGCTTGATTTAAAAAACGAAGACGGCCTGACGATTTGCCCCTGCCTGCGCTCTAACCCCGTGACGAGGCACATTCCCATTCTGATGCTTGCCAACCCCGACGACGTCGAACGCGTCGCCAAAGGGCTCGACCTCGGTGCCAACGATTACCTGATACGCCCCTTCGACGTGCATGAGCTTTTCGCGCGCACGCGCACGCAGCTTCGCCACAAGCGCAATTACGACCGCTTGCGCACCGGCCTTGAGCATAATCTGATGCTGGCATTGGTCGATCCTCTGACGGGGGCATTTAACCGCCGTTATCTTGAAGCGCACATGCCGCGCTTCCTTCAGCACGCGGCGGCGGTCAAGAAAGCCCTTTCGGTGCAGATGATCGACATTGACCTTTTCAAGCAGGTCAACGACAAATACGGGCATCCCGCCGGCGATGCGGTGTTAAAGGAAGTCGCCCAACGCATTCTTAATAACGTGCGCCCGTCGGATTTCTTTGTTCGCATGGGCGGAGAGGAATTCGCCGTCGTCATGCCGGAAACCGAACTGCAGAACGCGGAAAAAATCGCCGAACGCGTACGCCTTCGCATTGCGCAAGACCCCTTTACGGTACCCGGTACGTCGGAACAACTGAAAATCACTATCAGCATCGGCGTCGCAGCGATGATTCCGGAAGAAAACGAAGGTTCCTCCAAGGTGTTCGACGCCGCTGATGTCGCCTTGCTCCGCGCCAAGCAAAGCGGGCGCAACAACGTCGCCGTTGCAAAGAGCCCATGACGAGGGCAGCCGCGCCTTTTATCTTCGACCGGAGCCTCGTGCGGCGGCATATTTCCCGCGCCAAAATCCGCTTTGAAAAACACAGCGCCCTTTTCAACGACACGGCCGCGCAACTTGGCGAGCGGCTTGGCGAAATCAAGCATTCTTTTCGATGCGCGCTCGACATCAGCCCGTTTCCGTTTCTCGAACGGCGCAAGGAAAACGGCTTTTCGGTCGTGACTCCCGATCGGACGGTAAACGAAGAGACGTTGCCGTTCGCGCCCCAAAGTTTTGATTTGATCGTAAGCAATCTTGGCCTCCATTGGGCCAACGATCTGCCGGGCGCGCTCGTTCAATGCCGCAATACGCTCAAACCCGGCGGCCTTTTTCTAGCTGCCATCATCGGCGGGCGATCCCTGCATGAGCTGCGTCAATGCTTGCTTGATGCCGAAATACTCGTCCATGAAGGCGCAAGCCCGCGCCTCTCCCCGATGATTGATCTGCAGACGGCGGCGAATTTGATGCGCCGCGCGAATTTCCTTTTGCCGGTGGCGGACGCCGAAACCGTCACGTTGCTCTACCCCGATATGTTTGCCCTTATGCGCGACTTGCGCGGGATGGGGCAAACGAACGCACATGTCGAACGTTTACGCCGCCCTACGCGCCGTTCTTTTTTTGCGAAAGCCGAAGAACTGTATAAAAACCGGTTTGCGAACGCCGACGGGCTAATTCCGGCGACGTTCGACATTATCTACCTTCACGGATGGAAATGACGGATTTAACTTAATTTTAGAGGTTTTGAGGGACTTTTAAGCCATGTTTGATCCGCCTCCCCTGTCCCCGAAAGAACTTGCAGCCGCGCTTTCCGAATGCACGCAGAAATATCGTGCCGTTTTCGAAGAAGCGGACATTGGCATTTTTCACATCGAAACCGACGGAAGATGGACGAACGCAAACCCTTCCGTTGCGACCCTTTTGCACTACACCAATCCCGCGGAGCTTCTTGCGGCGCAGCCCGACCTTAACGGCAAGCTTTTCGTCGACCCGGCCCAGCGCGCGGCGTGGCTCCACGGCGTGCGCACGAACCGACGTTTTGCTTTGGAATGCGCCGTGACGACGAAGGACGGGCAAATATTATGGGTGAACCTGAGCGGACACCAGACGACGGACGCGTCGGGCATCCTTGGTTTTGAATGCACGATGGCCGATATTACCGAACGCCGGAAAGTCGAAATGGATTTGATCCGCGCCAAGGAGCAAGCCGATTATGCCAACCACAGCAAATCGGAATTTTTGGCGAACATGAGCCACGAATTGCGCACGCCGCTGAACGCCATCATCGGATTTGCTGAAATCATCAAGGACCAGATGTTCGGCAATGCCGGGCAGCCGCAATACGTCGATTACGCCAAGGATATCTATGATAGCGGCCAGCTGTTGCTTTCGCTTATCAATGACATTCTTGACATGTCGAAGATCGAAGCCGGCAAGCGCCAATTGCAGGAAACAATTTTGAACATAGAGGTGATCGCTTTGGCCGTCTCGCGCCTCGTGAGCGGCCGCGCGAAGGAAGAAAAGGTGCATTTGAACTTGCACGTTCCGCGTAATTTCCCCTGCTTGCGCGGAGAAGAAAAAGCGATGAAGCAGATTTTGACCAACCTGCTGACGAACGCAATCAAATTTACGAACGAAGGCGGAAGCGTTACGTTATCGGCTATTCTGGACGAGCAGGGACGGATGATGATCAACGTCGTCGATAGTGGCATCGGTATTGCGCCCAAGGATATCGCGACCGCCCTGGCGCCCTTTGGGCAGATAGAAAGCGCCCTTTCCCGCAAGCATCAGGGAACAGGCCTTGGCCTGCCGTTGACCAAGGCTTTGGTTGAGCTTCACAACGGCACGTTCGAGCTGAAAAGCGAGCTGGGCGTCGGAACAACGGTATCGTTGATCTTCCCGGCTTCGAGGGTCGTCATGAATCCGGAAGCACCGGCAAAATAGCGCCCTAAGGCGCTTTTCCTTTTTTTCTTTATTTTGCCTTATTCTTTCTCCATGCTGCGTGTCATGAAAAAACTTCTTCTGGCTGTTGCCCTTCTTTTTATCGCGATGCCCCTTCCCGTGTTTGCGGAAGGCGCGTCGGTCGCCCCTGCTGTTTATTCTTCCGCAAAGGACAAAAAGGACCTAGGCCGGATTGAGGATTATCTGAACGGATTGAAAAATATTTCGGCCGATTTTGTGCAGATAGACGACGCGGGCGGCATGATGCGCGGGCATTTGGCGATTGCGCGGCCCGGAAAGATGCGCGTGACGTACACCCCGCCCAGCAAGGATTTTATCATCGCAGACGGCAGTTCGGTTCATATCTGGAACGAGGACATGCAGTCGCAGACGAACGTCGATCAGAGCACAAGCCTTGCCGAATTTATCCTGCGCGATCCGGTTAAGCTTGAGGGCGCCGTCACCGTCACGAAACTGGCGCGTTTTCCGGCCAAGATCGAAGTCACCCTGATTCAAACCAACGACCCGGGCGCAGGCAGCCTCACCCTCGTGTTCGAGGATAAGCCGTTGAAATTGAGGCAATGGAAAGTGATCGATCCGCAAGGACGTTCGACGGGCGTCAGCCTTGAGAACATGAGCACCGCCGCCAAGTTTCCCGACAGCCTTTTCGTCTTTATCCCGCCGAATTTCGGAGAAAACCCCTGATTTATGGGTTGTTATGGTATCCGCGATACCATTC
>CAZQOE010000098.1:0-6744 GCA_964594935.1 uncultured Rhodospirillaceae bacterium
CGATAGAGCGCGGCGACTTGAACCATATCCACATCCTGCGGCGAAAGACGGAAATGCGTCACACCCATTATTTGCAACGCACCGAGTTCGTTCAGCAACACGCCGTAGCCATGCGACAACGTTTGCGTGCCGTTGACGGTCAATATCGGCTGCTCGTCCATCGTATCGACCGGAAGCCCGTCCGGATTTTGTCCGCAAACAAACTGGCACGAGTCTTTGTTAAGGCCATGCGCACGAGCGTGATAGCAGCGCATGGCGATCGACAAAGGCTGCCGCCCGAAAACCATGACTTCGATATCCGCCTTGCATTTATGTGCAACGATTTTGATGGAAGTCGCCGGAATTTCGACGGGCAAAACGATGCGTTTAGCCTTGTTGCGGATCAGAAAATCCCGCGTGCTATCGTTAAAAACATTGATGAAGGGCCCTATAACATGGGGTTTTCCGTTAAGCGCCTGCAGGCACGCGACGTCGTTGGCTTCGATCAAAAAACCTTGTTTAACGCCTTCCGCAATCGCCTTCATTTCGCGTTCTGTCGTCACAAGCGCGAGGGTCGAGAGAACGACCTCTTTCCCCGCTTTACGTAAACGTTCGGCGACTTTGGGTAAATAGTTTTCGAAAAACGGTTCGCGCTTCGAGCAAACGACTTCGCCCAGATAAACGGTGTCGACATCGGCCTCGTCAGCGATGCGATAATAGAAGTCGCGGCGCTTTTCAGAAGGCCAGTTGAAGAACAACGGCCCCAATGTCAGGCGGCTTGAAGTTTTGCGTGTTTTTAAGGGCGGCTTCTTCATCTCCACCCCTTTTTATACGCGCCGAACGTTTCGCGCCCGCCTTCGGCGACGTTTTTTAAATCATTGGCGAATGATTTTGCATCGCCTTGCGCCAAAGCGTCCAAAGCCTTGCGAAACGTGCCGACGACTTCGGCGACATAGGCGCGGCTGCGTTGCCGTCCTTCTATTTTGAGCGCCGTCACGCCCGCCACTTTCAATTGCGGCAGAATATCGAGCGCGTTCAACCCAATCGGTTCCTCGAATAGATACGTTGCCTTGCCGCGAGCTACATACCGGCCTTTGCACGGCGTAGGGTAGGGCGCGGGTTCGTCCTTTGAAAATTTGTTAAGCGTCACGCAGCCGAGGCACGATTTCATCCCGCCGCCGTCTTCTTTGTACGCGACGTGGCTTGCGGGCGCGCAAACGCCTTCGCTGGTCGGCGAAAGCCCCGTCATATAAGACGACAAAAAACACCGTCCTTCCGACATCGGCCCGACGCTGCCGAAAGCGAAAACTTCGGTTTCTATCCCCGTTTTTTTAATGAGCGCCGCAATGTCTTCGACCGACAGCACGCGCGGCAAAACGACGCGCTTGACGCCGAATTTATCGCGGTAAAAGGAAATAGACATCGCGTTCGCCGCCGATGCTTGCACTGACAAATGCCGCCGCAATTTCGGGTGATGCTTTGTCGCGTAATCCAGAACGCCGATGTCGGCCAGAATAACCGCGTCGGCCTTCGCTTCCGCCGCATCGTCGATGGCCTTGTGCCACGGCTTTTCGTCGCCAGCGCGAGGAAAGGTATTGATGGCGATAAGCACTTTGCGCCCCCGTTTATGGGCATATTCGACGCCTTCGATCATTTCGTCCTGATCGAAATTCAGGCCCGGATAATTCCGCGCGTTCGTGCAATTGCGATAGCCGCAGTAAACGGTATCGGCGCCCGCATCGATGGCGGCGCGTAAAGCTGCGGGTGTTCCTGCCGGACACACAAGTTCGAGATACACAGAGCTCATGAGGCGGCGGCCTTCTTGCGTTCGGGCTTGGCGACGTGTTGCCGGATGTGCCGCGCGAGGTTGTCGGCAAGCAAAATCGCTTCGCGCGCCGGAGTCTTGAACGGCCCGAACAACGATGTAACGTCATCCAACAAATTGATTTCTTCGCGGTCGAGCGTGTTACGCAAAGCGACAACAACGGCGGTATCTCCCGATATTTCGATGTCGCGCGAGAAAAACAGCTTGTCGCCGTCGATGCGCCCTTCAAGCATGTTGAGGAGGGCTTCGAGCTTTCCTTTGACGCAAGCGTCGCACGCGGCCTTTTTGGAATCCATGACAACCAGCGAAAGATCATCCGGCCCTAATTTCAGCATAAAACGATGCGGAATATCCGAAGGCTCGAAACATATCGATGCCGCTTCAAGACGCTCAAGATTTTTGAACAAACGCGGATGCCTGTCTTGCATCTTGCGTATCAAAGCGTCGATCATCCTCTGCAGCAGGGGCGCGGGAACGGCCCGCAATGTTATGCGGGCGAGAGGCGACGGTAAGGGGGCGTTGGACATCGGGCAAAAAAAATCTGTTTGGGCTTTTGAACCGGCCCTAGTGTCGCCGCAACGGGAGAATTGGCAAGCGTAAGTTTGCCGTTTTACTGGAAAAAGCAAAAACAAAAAAAATGGCTCCCTGGGACGGGATCGAACCGCCGACCCGGTGATTAACAGTCACCTGCTCTACCGCTGAGCTACCAGGGAATCGGGGGGTATGTATAAAGGGCAGGGCAGGGAAGCGCAACAGCGTAATTTCGTTGAATTACAAGAATTTTATGGCCTCGAATCGGTTTCAATCCGGCAAAAAGCGCGCAAAAAATTTTCTCTTCGCCTTTAAAATCGCAGAACCGGAATCCTCCGAAAGCTCGGCCTGATGCGACGGCACAGGTTTTTTTGCGGAAATGCAATTTTCCCTTTGTTTCCATCTTGCAACAAGGTTAAAAACCGATAGACTTCCGCTGTTATGCTTTTCTCGATTCGCGCGGATTCCCCAGTTTGAGAGAACAAAATGGCTGAAGAGACCGAGGCTAGTGCCGATCCATCGATGGAAGAGATACTTGCCTCTATCCGCAAAATTATCTCTGACGATAATCCTCCAGCCGAGGCTGCGCCAAAGGAGCCTGATGCCGCGCCGCCGCAAGAAGAAGTTCTAGAATTAACTCAAGTGATTCAAGAGGATGGTTCCGTGAAGGATGTTAATGCTCAGAAGGAGCCTGTAGCTGCGGCTCCGCCGCCCCCTCCACCGCCTCCTCCTCCCCCGCCGCCGCCACCTCCGCCGGTGCAACAAGCTCCGGCAGAGACGCTTGTGTCGGAACCCGTGGCAAGCACTGCAGCATCTACTCTTTCGACGTTAGCGAACACGATGGAGATCGAGCGGTTGTCCTCTGCGTCAAGCAGCGCGACTGTCTTGGGCAACGGCCATCGCACGCTTGAAGACATGGTCATCGAGCTTATGCGTCCGCTGTTGAAGGATTGGCTCGACAAGAATTTGCCCGCCGTCGTCGAACGGCTTGTGCAAAAAGAAATCGACCGCATCGCCAAGCGCACCTGACCGGCGATTGCTTCATTCGGCACATTCATTTTCTTTAGTGCAGCGTCTGCCCGCCGCGGGGGTTTTCCGCCTGCGTGTTGCTGAGGCGGTTTGAGACGCTCGATATCTCCTGCTGCAAGCGCAATCCTGCCTGCGCCAGAGCGTGAATCTGCTGGCTGTAATTGTCCTGCTGCTTCTGGATTTGGGCAATGGATTCGCTAACGCGTTGAGCCGTTCGGATTTGCTGTTCCGCCATTTCGCTTAACGAGGCAACCACGCTTTCGCGCAAGCGGCGCAGCCAAAAAGCCGCGACGCAAACGACTCCCGCAGCGGTCAAGACAACCGCGCCGACAAACAGATAGAGCCACTCGGTGGGCATAAACGTCTCCATAACTGGAGCGGCATATTACCAAAAAACGCCTGATAAATATATGTCGAAGCCATTACCTTTTTAAGTCCTTGATAATCAACAGACGGGCCTGTCCGCCTGCGAGTTTGGAGCGGTAAATCTGCAGGCTTTCGATAATTCTTTGGATGTAATTGCGCGTTTCCTGAATCGGAATCGATTCAATCCAATCCACGGGATCGACATTGCTTTCGCGCGGATCGCCGAATTGCTCGATCCACTCGCGCACGCGAACGGGGCCGGCGTTGTATCCCGCCAACGCCAGAATATAAGAGCCGTCAAAGCGGTTAAGCTGCTGGGCCGCGAAAGCCGTTCCTATCTGGATATTATAGGCGGGATCATCAAGCCTTCTTTCGCTGTAATGAAGCCCGATTTTTCTGCATACTTCCTTGGCTGTGCGCGGCATCAACTGCATCAGCCCGCGCGCGCCCGCCACGCTTTCGGCTTCGGGGTTAAATGTGCTTTCCTGCCGGATCAAGGCGTGCGTAAACGCAGGTTCGGGCGGGGCGGGGATGCGCATGTTGATCAGAGGAAATCCTCCGTTAAGAACCAGAATATTTTTCTGGTTTGCGGCTTTGACGGCCTGAATCCCCCAATCCGGACGATGAACGCGCCCTGCGATCTCTGTCAGCAAAACAAACTCTTCGCGCTTGACGGCGTTGAGAGCTGCGGAACGGAAAAAGAGGCTGGCGCGGCCCATTTCGCCGACGTCGGCAAGTCGTTCGATGGCGCGGACGCCGTCTTGTGCAAAAAAGGCCTTTCGCGCGGATTCCGGCGGCGGAGGATCTGATTTTGCGATCAAAATAGGTTCGTCATCTAGGCGCGTTATCGCCAATTGGCCGTAATAGGTCGTGCTGAACGAAGCGGCGTTCTCATAAGCTTTTCTGGCCTCTTCTTTTCTTTCCAAGGCTTCATAGGAACGGCCTATCCAATAAGTGCCGCGCGCGCGGGATATGGGGGTCGATGCGTTGTCGTAAAGGGTTTGAAAATGTTTCAGAGCCACATCAGGCTTGTCGAGAAAACGCAAGGCGAGCCAGCCGCTTAGAAACTCGGCTTGGACAAGGGATTGAGGATCGGTTTGTCCGTGGCGCGATGCCAAACGATAGGCCAGATCGTAATCGCGCGCTTCGATGGCGCGACGCACCATAACGTTGCGCTGTTCCCACCATGCGCTGGCGTTGCCAAGCTCCGTCGGCGCGTTAAGTAGAATTTCATTAGCGTCATCATCATCCTTATTTTTGACGTGTCCCTTCAGGCGTTGGCAGATGAGCCCGGGATCGTTCTGTTCCTCGGAAGGAATCCGATCCAGCCATTCCTCTGCGTCGCGCTGCCGTGTTGCGTAAGCAAGGCGCGCGCCCGCCACGATTTTGTACGTAGGCCCCAGATAAGGCATCATGCGCTTTGCCTGAACGTGATCGTTCTTCCACAACAGGCGGTCGACCCGCGCTTTCATGTCTTCGCTGTTCAAAAGAGAGCCGAAGCGGGAATAAAAAGCCGTTTGCTCGTCGTTGCTGAAGTCTCCGTCGATCCAGCGCGTACGGATGGCGTTTTGCACCCGATCGGCAACGCCCAATTGATCCATGGCCTCGACAAGGCGGTAAAAGCCGGTAAGCGATTGAGCGGGATGTTGCATAAACCAGTCCGCGACCTGCGCAGGAGGCATGGCGGGCGGGATTTTTTGTTCAGCCATTGCCTGAATGGACTTAAAGTTCGGCCAATTCGGGTTGTCTGCCATAAAGGCATTAAGCTGATCAAAAGAGTATTCGTTTCCGGCCAAGGCCATGGCGGAACCCCGCAAAACCTTGTTAAGGACAGGGTCCGGGCCGCGCTGGGCCAGCGCTTCGGCCAGATCGGGCTTTCCGGCGTTGATGGCGGCAAAGGCGTTGCGATAGTAAGAGTCGCTATCTATCGCCGCGCGGGCAGGGGCGGAAACGAACAGAAAACAGATGAAAAATAAGGTTAAACGCGACATTTCCGGCTGGTAAGAAAACAGGCTGATTCCAGAGGAGTATCAGATTCTATAGATGGACGCCAACCCTAGTGTCAGGTAAAAAAGAATACATGACGACAAAAGCCGAAGAAAGAGCACTGGCACAGAAATATGTGTCCTTAAACCGCCGCGCGCGGCACGACTATTTTATTACAAGCACGGTCGAAGCCGGCGTTATGTTGACGGGGACCGAGGTTAAATCGCTGCGCAAAGGTCAGGCCAGCATTCAGGAAGCCTTTGCGACGCCCAAGGACGGGGCGATTTTCCTGCTTAACGCGTATATTCCGGAATACGCCAGCGCGGGCGAGCATCTTCAGCACGAAACGCGCCGGCCGCGAAAACTTCTTTTGCATAAACGCGAAGTCGACAAAATGCTCGGGGCGGTCAAAAAAGAAGGCATGACGCTTGTGCCACTCGGCATCTATTTCAACAAACGCGGCATCGCTAAAATCGAAATCGGCCTCGCGAAAGGCAAACAGCAAAGAGACAAGCGCGAGACGATTAAACAACGCGAATGGGCGAGGGATAAGGCGCGGGTCATGCGGGAAAAGAGATAGACTGCAACCCTAGTGTTTAACAACCTCATCCGCATCATCGCCGTCTTTTGGCGCAGCGGCAGCGGCTTCGGCGTTTTCATCCCATTCAATCGGAACGACAGGGCGCACGAGGGCGTGCTTTAAAACCTCATCCACGGTGTTCATCAAAAGGATGCTCATGCCCTTTTTGACGTTATCCGGAATTTCGGTCAGGTCTTTTTCGTTTTCCTTGGGAATAAGCACGGTCGTAATGCCGCCGCGCAAAGCCGCAAGCAGTTTTTCCTTCAACCCGCCTATCGGCAGAACGCGCCCGCGCAGTGTTATTTCGCCCGTCATGGCCACGTCTTTGCGTACCGGAATGCCGGTCAGAACCGAAACGATGGAAGTCACCATCGCAACGCCTGCGGAAGGCCCGTCCTTGGGCGTCGCGCCCGCCGGAACGTGGACGTGAATGTCCTTTTTGTCGAGG
>CAZQOE010000099.1:0-1448 GCA_964594935.1 uncultured Rhodospirillaceae bacterium
CAAGTTTTCGACCTATGCGACGTGGTGGATACGCCAGGCCATCACCCGCTCCATCGCCGATCAGGCGCGCACCATCCGCATTCCGGTGCACATGATCGAAACGATCAACAAGCTGGTTAGAACGAGCCGCCAGATGCTTCATGAAATCGGCCGCGAACCGACACCTGAAGAATTGGTCGAAAAGCTTCATATGCCTTTGGAGAAAATCCGCAAGGTCATGAAAATCGCCAAGGAACCCATCAGCCTTGAAACGCCCATCGGCGACGAGGAAGATTCGCACCTCGGCGACTTTATCGAAGACAAAAACGCCGTGCAGCCCTTGGATTCGGCTATTCAGGGCAATTTGCGCGAAACGACCACCCGCGTTCTGGCGACGCTCACACCTCGTGAAGAGCGCGTGTTGCGCATGCGCTTCGGCATCGGCATGAACACCGACCATACACTCGAGGAAGTGGGCCAGCAGTTCAGCGTCACGCGCGAACGCATCCGCCAGATCGAGGCGAAGGCGTTACGCAAGCTGAAGCACCCCTCGCGCTCGCGCAAGCTGCGCAGTTTCTTGGATACGTAGTACGTCCTTTACAAATAAATCCGATTATTCGGGACCGAACTTTCTTTGAAAAACGCAGGCGCGTACAGAAACGTTGCCCTTACTTGCCTGGAATCCTTGTGAAAAAAATCGCGCAAAAACTCAAAATCGTTTTTTCGCTTCTGAATTGCAACTAACTGAAAAAACTATCGTTTTTCGATTCTGCGGATATTCGGAAGGATTTCTTCGTTTTCTTATTATTGTGCAGTAGGCTTAAGTGCATCCCTTTCTTGGTTCTTGGAGCGCGAAAGTGGAACACGCCAAGAAACAGATCTCGACGGAAGGTCTGGAAACGGCGAAAGCCTTTTCCCTGTGGGAAGAGCTTTTGCACGGATTCGGGGTAAGAGGAAAGATCTCGACGATCGATGAGACGCCTTTTTCCGCAAGCGCCACTAATTATGAATTTGGAAAAAATGCTTTGCATTTTTACCGGCTAACGCCATCGATGCATGTGCGCTCGCAAAACGAGTGCGCGCAAAACCCAAGCGACGTTTTCTCCTTGTCCTACGTTAGAAAAGGATCAGTCGTCGTCTCTCAGGGCCAGCAAGAAACCCTTGCCAGAGAAGACGACTGCTTTCTGACATATTCCGCCGAACCCCGTTGTTATCGGATGATGACTGCGTGCGAAGGGACGTCCCTTTTCCTTCCGCGGCACCTTGTTCAGCGGTGGCTTCCGTCACCCTTCGATATTACGGCAACGTCTCTTTCAAAACTGTCTCCTTTTGGAAAAGTCCTTGCAGCTTCACTTAATGCGCTGACACCATCGTCACTAAACGTCATGTCTGTGGCGCCCGACGCCGTGACGGAACAGATCTGTTGTATGCTCGCGCTCACGGCAGGCCCGCCGAAAACCGTTTTATCG
>CAZQOE010000099.1:1458-6707 GCA_964594935.1 uncultured Rhodospirillaceae bacterium
GGCTCTGTTCCATCGGTTTTATCAATCCCTGCGCGCGCGATGCTGCGAACCCGACTTTGACCAAGCCGCCCTCGCGCGCGAACACGGCCTGTCGACGCGCACCATTCAAGCGACTTTTTCATGCGCGGGAACAAGTTTCGGGCAGGAGCTTCTGGCCATGAAAATGAAACGCGCGCGGTGGTTTTTGGATGACAGCCGGTATGACAAAAAAAGTATTTCCGAAATTGCCGGTCTTCTGGGGTACCGCCACACAAACCACTTCATCACACACTTTCTCCGCGTGTTCGGCGATTCTCCCGCAGCCTATCGAAAAGCCCGGAGGCTTTAAGCGCGGGAAGGGTTAACCTCTTCCCTTATAGGAAGCCACGCCCGTATCCGGCACAGAGACGCTTGCGGGCAATTTTCCTTTTTGGAAGAAAATATCGATCGGCATGCCGCCGCGCGGATAAAAATATCCCGAAATACGCAACCACTTTGGCGCAAGCTTCTTGATCAAGGCGTCCCCGATGCCCACGGTGCAGACCTCGTGGAAAGCGCCGTAGTTGCGGTAAGACTGAAAATAAAGCTTAAGCGACTTGCTTTCGACCAGCGACTTGGCCGGAACATAATCTATGACGATATGCGCGAAGTCAGGCTGCCCCGTTACGGGACAAAGGCAAGTGAATTCGGGAAACGTAAAACGCACCAGATAGTCGTGTTCCGGAAACGGATTTGGCACGGTTTCGATGAGCGCGTGATCGGGCGAATCCGGTATAGGGGCTGCGCGCCCCAGTTGCTTTAAATTCTTATAGATCGGTTTTGGCATGTTATTCCCCGCTTATATGCTGGGGGTATATAGGAAATACAGGGCAGAAAGGAAAGAGCCGAATCCGCCCTTTCCTCCTTTCCGCAAACAAGCCAAGTCTACTTAAGGTGATAGGCAATCCCCACGCGCACCGCAGTATCGCTGGTGAAGCTTGAGGGTTCATAGATTCCCCCGATCACGTCGCTTTTGACATACTGGAAATGGTCGAAATCCAGAGATGTGAAGAGCTCGTAGCGTTCGGACAATTTGTAGCCGATTTTACCCCCGAGCTTGTACACGGCCGCGCTGCCAAGGTCGTAATCGACCCCGCCCGTCCGCATCTGAGCGCCGAAAGTTAATCCCGCCGCGCTGTAGGCCGACAAAACCACCTTATCGGTCAATGAATACTGGAACATGGCGCCGCCCAAGGCTGCGTAGTGATGGTAATATTCGACCTGAGTATTACCCAAATCGCGCTCCCAGTAGCGGTAGCCCAAGTTAAAATAGGGGGTTACCACGCTATTTCCGCCGACAACGAAACCCTGCCCGACCTTGGCATCGACCGTCACGATCGAGGCGTGAGTTGTGGTCTCAATCGGCACGCTCGGAGCCGAAAGATAAGCCCCCCTATAGCGATCATCCCCGAAAGACACCGAGCTTTCGGCGGCAACATAAAAACCGGAAGAACCCATAAAGCCTGCCCCCAGAGCCACTGACGGAATCCAGCCGTACTGGCTGTCGGGAACCGGCGACACGGCCTCCTTGTAGTTGAGCTGGGCCGCGCCGACCGAGCCCCAGTAGGCGGTATTGGAATCGCGAATGGCCTGGACGTCGGCTTTGGCATACGCAGGGAAAAACATGAGCGCGCAAACGGCGGCTATCGACGCGCAGCGGCCTGTCGGTAAAAAGTGCTTCATCGTATCCCTCCTCGTAATTTGTGCGGTTTTATTGTGCTCCAAGCCACTTCCGATTGCAAGCGGACGGCCTTTTTCCAACTCAATTCGTGTCAGGGCCGAAACGGTGTGTCTCCATTTTGGCTCGAAACGAAATCTGCGCTCCGACTCCCGCGAGCGGCTCCGCCCCCTAGGTGATGCACTCAGGACACAGAGAGAAAAATTTATCAAAACCCGAAAATTTTAATTGATTGTGAAAAATTTTGGACTACACACTCGTCCTTACGGAAGCGCACGTACCACTGGCCCAAGGACGCGAAGGCATACCACCTTTTTCGTTCCCCACTGGTTTATGTAACGACGCTTTGCCGCCCTGCGAAATCCTTGGACGTAGCAGGGAGAGTGGTATGCAGCAGGGAGTTTTTCTAAAAACATTCGCAAGGTGACAGAGGTGTCGCAGGAATGTTTTCGGATTGAGATCTTGGTTGCGAGGCAAAGAGAATAAGGGTCGGCATCGGCAGTACTGCCGGTGAAAGTGGAGCTTCCCTCCATACATCCGCCTCTTCTCGACTGGATTTCTTGTAACAGAGAGATCCTGCGTCCCGCACTCACGTTCAAATCCCCCGCTGTGTTGGCAAAACTTGCAACCTGAGGGCTGGTAAATGAGCAATAGAATAAATCTTGTACCGATCGATCCTTTGATATCCTTTTGGCATGGCGCGGCTTCGGCTTTATGCTCACGGCGGCGCTTGCCGGAAACGAAAAAAGCGAAAGGCACCGAATCTATCGGCGCAGGCTCGGAAGAAGTCGCCGTGCTGTGGCACAAGGCGTCTAAATCCGATCTTGTGTCGTGCCTGCGCAAAGCGGCTTCGGAAATTGTGGATCGCGGCGCAAAGGCGTTGGCGATTGTCACCCACATGTTCGACATGGCCAAGGCCATGTTGCTGTGGACAGAACATTGGATTCCAAGCGAGCCGCATGAGGAACTGATTCCCTGGGTGGCGTGGTTCAGGCCGATAGCGGCAAGAAACTACGTGTGGGAATACACGTGGCCCGAAGAAGAATATCTGCACCCCTAACGTTTTAATCCTTTTATGGGTCGATCCATGAATTATAAAAATATCGCACCGCGCTCCAGAACATCGGGTTCTGCGTCCGACGCTCCGGCTGTGCCGAATCTTCCGCGCGCCGCAAGCGTCGAGTCTTTCATCAAGGCGGTGCACCCATCACATTCCGTCCATTGCATGCACCCCGACAAGCTGCACGATGCCGCGCGGATGTTCGTCGAGAACTTTCCGGGCCACAGTCTGTACGCCATCAAGTCCAATCCCGACCCGTATGTGCTGAACAAACTGCATGCGGCCGGCATTAACCATTTTGACGTCGCCTCGTTGGGCGAAGTCAGGGTCGTGCGCACGATGTTTCCGGACGCTCATCTGGCTTTCATGAACCCTGTCAAGAGCCGCGAAGCCATCCGTTCGGCCTATTTCGACTTCGGCGTCCGTGATTTTGTCGCCGATACCGCCGACGAGATTAATAAAATTGTCGAGGAAACCGACCATGCCCAAGATTTGATGATCGTCATCCGCATCATGATGCCTAAGGGCAGCGCGGCTTGCCAGTTGACCGGCAAGTTCGGCTGTACCCCTGATCAAGCAGTCGAATTGCTTAAAATGGCCGCAAACGTCGCTCAGCGTACAGGCATTTCATTCCATGTCGGGTCGCAGACGCTCGATCCGGCTTCTTATGCCGACGCCATTCGCAAGGGCGGGGATATTATCCGCCGTTCTGGCGTTAAGCCGCGCGTTTTCGACGTCGGCGGCGGGTTCCCCGTCAAGGGTCTGGGCATGGATATTCTGCCCCTGACAGCCTATTTCGACGTTATTCGCGAAGAAATCGCCAAGCTCAAGCTGCCCAAATGCTGCGAAGTCTGGGCCGAGCCAGGACGCGCCCTTTCGGGCGATTGTTCGACGCTCGTGGTAAAGGTCCAGCTGCGCAAGGGCGACCTGCTTTATATTAACGACGGAAGCTTCGGCAATATGTTCGAAGTCACCTCGATGAATTGGAGGAACGCCTGCTCGCTCTTCCGCCTGCCCAAAAAAGACCAGAAAGCGCCTTCCAAAAAGCTCGCGCCGTTCAGGTTTTACGGACCTACGTGCGATTCCGTCGATTATATGGCTGGCCCCTTCATGCTGCCCGAGGACGCCGCCGAAGGCGACTGGATCGCGCTCGAAGGCATGGGCGCTTACATGGCGGCCTCGCAGTCCCGCTTTAACGGGTTCTACTCGGACGCCAAAGTTGAGATTATCCCGAACGCTCCTGAAAAGCGCACGACTCAGTTGAAGGTTGTGAAATAATTGCTAGGGTCAGATTCGGGATTCGTTCTGGAATTTTCCAAGTCTGATCCCTCCTTTCAGTCTGTTTCGTCATTACAAACTTTCGGGAGATAACCTGTGCCCAGTCCAAAAAAATACGCTGCGTTTAAAAATCATATTTTTATTATCGGCTTCGGCAGCATCGGCGAAGGCGTGCTGCCTTTGATTCTGCGTCACCTCGACGTAAGGCCCGAACAGGTCACCATCATCACCGCAGATGATCGCGGCAAAGAAAAGGCCAAAGGGCTTAACGTGGCGTTTGTTAAAAACGCCCTGACCGAAGACAATTATAAACAGGTTTTAGGATCGCGCCTCAGCAAAGGGGATTTTGTCGTCAACGTTTCGGTCGATATTTGCTCCGTCGCTCTGATGGATCTGTGTCAGGATAAAGGCGCTCTTTACATCGACACCTGCATCGAACCGTGGGCAGGCGCCTATACGGATCCCTCTTTAACGCCGACGCAACGGTCAAATTATGCCTTGCGCGAAAAAGCTCTGGCGTTGCAGACCAAGCACAAGAACGGCCACACAGCCGTCATCTGCCACGGCGCAAATCCCGGGCTGGTTAATCATTTCATCAAGTACGCCATGTTGAACGTCGCCAAGGATACCGGCGTCAAGGTCGCCAAGCCGACGACGCGCGAAGGCTGGGGCGAACTTGCCCAACAGTTGGGCATCAAGGTCATCCATGTGGCGGAGCGCGACACGCAGGTCGGTAAGACGCCGAAGGACGTGGGCGAATTCGTCAACACATGGTCCGTCGACGGCTTTACCAGCGAAGGCAACCAGCCCGCCGAGCTAGGCTGGGGCACGCATGAAAAAGGCCTGCCTCCGCTTGGCATGAAGCATCCGAGCGGATGCGACGCCGCGATATACCTCAACCGCCGGGGCTGCACGACCCGCGTGCGGAGCTGGACGCCGTTGGAAGGCCCGTATCACGGCTTCCTTATTACCCACAATGAGGCGATTTCCATTGCCGACTATCTGACGCTGCGTAAGGGCAATAAGGTCGCTTATCGCCCGACGTGCCATTATGCCTACCACCCCTGCGACGACGCGGTTTTGTCGATCCACGAGATGAACGGCAAAAACGGCAAAATCCAAACCCGTACGCGCGTGATGAAAGAAGAAATCACGGACGGTACGGATGAACTTGGCGTTTTGCTGATGGGCAACGAGAGAGGTGTGTACTGGTAT
>CAZQOE010000100.1:0-6688 GCA_964594935.1 uncultured Rhodospirillaceae bacterium
CGCCCAAAAATGGGCTTCTTTCTACGGCCCCGACTTTCTTTTCGTCACCGGAGAATTTCTTGGCGATCTCGTTCCGTCCAAGGACAAAAATTACTCTCATTCGGGAAACGGCACGTTCAGGCTGTCCGAAAAGATCGCGATCAACCCCGACATTCCCGCCACGGGCCTGACGCCGGAGCAAAAAGCGCGGCGCGAAGATTTATTCATCGAGCGCCTGAACGGATTCCGTCGCAAGACGATGACAAACAAGTTTCCGACTATCGCCGACGTGCGCAATCAGGAAAACAGCAGCGAAGGCGTCAGCCTTCTGGCGGGCGCGGCAGAGATTTTCGTCCTTCAGCAGCAAGAAGAAGGCCCCGCCTACCAATGGGCTCTTTTCCGCCGCACGCATCCCGCCACTTACGGCTATCTGACGGGGCCGAACGGCCTCGTCTCGGGGCCGCATGCGGCTCAAAAGGAAGCGATGGAAGAACTGACGCTCGTCGACGTGTCGACCCCCGACAAGTCCGTCGTTTACGGCCTCGTTTTTGACGACAAGGTTCCGAACAGCGCGCAGACATCTCTGTCCATCAAGCGGGCGCAAGCGGGCGTTCTCAAGCAAAATTTGAAAGCACAGGGATTTTCGGATTCCCTGAAATGCGAAACGCTGCATGTCAGCAATCTGTTGCCGCAAGACTTGGGATTAAACAATAACTACCTTGTGTTGCGCGATCCCTTTTCTGGAAAATATGTCGATATCCTTTACGGCTCTTTGGGGATCGAACATAACCATCACACCGTCATCCAACGCGTGTTCGGAACGGTTGCCCCTCCGCAAAATGCGGATATCCGCGTCATCGACGGAGAACCCTTTAACCGCCCGGGAAACCTGTTTACTCCCGCAGCTCTTGAAGTGGCCCTTAAAGACGGCAAGGCTTTGCCGCTGCTTTTGGGGATTGTCGATCCGGTGCGCGCTCATTGGCCGAGCCCCGCGGGAGCGTTATCGCGCAAACCGGCGGCCCCCGCGCCCAACGCATAAGCAAGCCATTCTTCGCTTCACAAAGCGCGGGCGCTGGCGCATAAAAACGTGCAAATTATGCGCATCGATTCGACATCCATATCATGAACGCTTTCCTTGTCTCGACGGGCATCGTCGCCCTTGCCGAAATCGGCGACAAAACCCAGCTTTTGTCCTTTATTCTGGCCGCGAAGTTTCGCAAGCCGTGGCCCATCATCGCCGGCATTCTTCTGGCGACTCTTTTCAACCACAGCCTTGCGGGAGCGATCGGTTCGTGGCTGACCACTTTTTTCGGGGCCGAAGCCCTTCGGTGGATCATCGGCCTTTCTTTCATCGCCATGGCTGCGTGGACTCTTATTCCCGACACGTTTGACGAAAAAGACGCAAAACTTGCCCGTTTCGGCGCCTTCGGCACGACGCTTGTCGCCTTCTTCCTCGCCGAAATGGGCGACAAGACCCAAGTCGCAACCGTCGTTCTGGCGGCGGAATACAACAATCTGTTCGCCGTCGTCGCGGGAACGACCTGCGGCATGCTGCTGGCGGACGTCCCCGCCGTTTTCGCGGGCGATAAAATCGCCGATAAAATGCCAACGAAATTGATGCACAGAATCGCCGCAGCGCTCTTTGCCGCGCTTGGGGTTGCGACTCTTATCGGGACTAGCGTATAAAAGATACGTTCCTTATCAGGCGGTGTTCTTATGTTTGAAACGGCTTCTTACTGGGTCGGCCCGGCGGTTCTCGCCGTTTTTGCCCTTGCCTACGCGTTCGTCTTTGCCGAGGAAAAGCTTCACTTGCGCAAATCGAAGCCCGTCATGGTCGCGGGCGGCCTGATATGGATATTCATCGCCATCGCCTTTCACGCCGAAGGACGCGGCGCGGAAGTCGGGCCGAAGCTTTCGGGCGTTTTGGTGGATTACGCCGCGTTGCTTCTGTTCCTTTTATCCGCCATGAGCTTCGTCAACACGATGGTCGAACGAAACGTGTTCGAGGCTTTGCGCTCGCGCCTCGGGGCGGCGAAGTTTTCGACGCGCGGCGTATTCTGGATTACGGGAACGGCGGCCTTTTTTATATCGCCGTTCGCGGACAACCTGACGACGGCGCTGGTGATGGGCACGGTCGTTTTGTCCGCGCTCGCGCACGACAAAAAGACAACGGCGGCCGCTTTGGTCAACATCGTCGTCGCGGCCAATGCGGGCGGGGCTTTTTCGCCGTTCGGCGACATCACGACGCTGATGATCTGGCAAAAAGGCGTCGTCGAATTCCAGCAGTTTTTCGCTCTTTTCCTTCCGGCGATCGTCAACTGGCTGGTGCCCGCCGCGATTATCTCCTTTGCCTTGAAAAACGCGCCGTCCGAGGCTTCACGCGAAATCGTCGAAGTCCGCAAAGGCGGCCTTGCCGTCGTTGGCTTGTTTTTGGCCACGATCGCCGGAACCGTTTTTCTGGACCATGAACTTAACCTGCCCCCCTTTCTGGGCATGATGATGGGCTTCGGCGTCCTTAATCTGCATGGCTATTATCTTCACGGCGCGGAAGCGCGCCTTATGGCCAAATCGCCCGTTGCTTCCGCCTCGGTTCCAAACACCGGAGCGCAATGGCCCCTGCGCAAGCCTTTCGACATTTCCGGAATTCTGGAAAAGGTTGAATGGGACACGCTGTTGTTTTTCTATGGAGTCATGCTGTGCGTCGGCGGCATCGGCGCCGTCGGTTATCTGCACGGCTTATCAAATTTTCTTCACGCCGATCTTGGGGCCACGCCCGCAAATATCATTATCGGCGTTTTGTCGGCCATCATCGACAACATCCCCCTGACCTTCGCCGTCTTGACCATGAACCCGCCGATGGATTCCGGTGAATGGCTGCTTATGACGCTTGGCGTCGGCGTCGGCGGCTCTCTTTTGTCGATAGGCTCGGCGGCCGGAGTCGCCCTTATGGGCATCGGGCGAGGAACCTATACCTTCGCTTCACACCTGAAATGGACATGGGCGATTGCGCTGGGCTTTGCCGCAAGCATCGCCGTCCATTTTGCCGTCAACGCAAACCTTTTCCTGCCGTAAAAGCGTTTTTGACAAAACAGGGTTAGTGTTTAATATCAAAGTTATGCGCAAAGAAACGGATGCCTTAGGAGAACTTGAAATCGACGCTTCGGCGTTGTGGGGCATTCATACGCAGCGCGCTTTGGGCAATTTCACCGTCTCGAAAAGGCGTATTCCTTTTTCGCTTATCGCGGCCATCGCCACCGTCAAACAGGCGGCGGCCCTGACCAACGGAGAGCTTGGCTATCTTCCTAAAAACATAGCCGACGCCGTCGCCGCCGCGTGCAGCAAGATTTATGGAAACCAAAAGGAATATGAGGTCGCTTTTCCGCTCGACGCCTTGCAAGGCGGCGCGGGAACGTCGACGAACATGAACGTCAACGAAGTCGCCGCCAACATCGCGCTGAAGGCCATGGGGCATGAGTTGGGCGATTACCAAACGATTCACCCCCTCGATCACGTCAATCTGCATCAATCGACGAACGACGTTTATCCGACGGCCCTCAGGATTGCCGCGATTTCGGGATTGCGCTCGCTGAACGACGCTTTGGCGAAGCTTCAGGGGTCTTTTCAGAACAAGGAAAAAGAATTTCACGACGTCATAAAAATGGGCCGTACGGAAATGCAAGCCGCCGTTCCGATGACGCTGGGGCAGGAATTTTCGGCTTTTTCCGAAGCCGTCGCACGCGACCGTTGGCGCACGTTCAAATGCGAAGAGCGCCTGCGCATGGTCAACATCGGCGGCACCGCCATCGGAACGGGGCTTACGGCGCCGCGAGACTATATTTTCCGCGTTATCGAGGTTTTACGCTCGCTGACGGGCATGGGGCTTGCCCGCAGCGAAAACGTGGTGGACGGCACGGCCAACGCCGACGCTTTCGTCGAAGTATCGGGCATTTTAAAGGCCGCCGCTTCGACGATGGCTAAAATCGCGGGTGATTTGCGGCTTTTGCATTTCCTTGGCGAAATCGCCCTGCCCCCGATGCAGGCCGGGTCTTCCATCATGCCGGGCAAGATCAATCCCGTGATGATGGAAAGAGTGATGCAGGCCAGCCTTGCCGTTCGAGCCAACGATTTTATCATCGCCGAATGCGCGGCGCACGGCACGCTTCAGATCAACGAGTTTATGCCGCTTATCGCCTGCGCGTTGCTGGAATCCATCGATATTCTGAAAAACTCCGCGCTTGCGCTCACGCCGCACATCGACGGCATCACAGCCAACGCCCAGCGTTGCCGCGCCTTTGTCGAAAACAGCCCTGCCCTGATGACGGCCTTGTTGCCGCATATCGGCTATGAACGCACGCGACTTCTGATGAACGAATTCAACGCGCTTAAGGCAAAAAATTCTGACGCTTTCATCACAAGTTTTATCGCAGAAAAACTGGGCAACGATATCGCCAGAGCCGTTTTATCGACGACCAATTTCATCGGCCTCGGGTACGTCAAAAAGGATAACAAGGAATGATCGACCAGACGCCGAACACGCCAAAGGCCATGCGCCTGCACATCGGCATCATGGGGAGGATGAACGTCGGCAAGTCTTCCTTCATGAACATGCTGGCGGGGCAAGACGTCGCCATCACCTCGCCGCAGGCCGGAACGACGACCGATGTCGTTGAAAAAACTATGGAATTACTGCCTTTGGGGCCGGTCGTCCTTCTGGATACGGCGGGCATCGACGACACGTCCGCGCTTGGCGAAGCGCGCGTCGAAAAGGCGAAAAAAGCCGTGGCGCGCATGGATATCGTCGTCGTCATGGTTACGCCGAACGACTGGAGCGATTTCGAGGACGCACTCGTCAATGAAGCGCGAGCCAAAAATATTCCGACGCTTGTCGTCGTCAACAAGACCGATTTGGCGGAACCTTCGACCAACTTTCTTGCGCTGCTTGACGTGAAAAAACTTTCGTGGGTGGCGGGAAGTTCGGTCGACCCCGCGCAGGCAGAAAATTTCAAAAACGAATTCAAGGAAAGATTGCGCGGATTGCTGCCGAAGCTTTTCGGCGCGCCGCAATCCCTTATCGGCGATCTGTTGCCGCCGGGCGGCATGGCAGTACTGGTCGTTCCTATCGATCTCGGCGCGCCCTTGGGCCGATTGATCGTGCCGCAGGTACAGGCGTTGCGCGATCTTTTGGATAATGACGCTTCGGCGCTCATTGTGAAAGACAGGGAATACGCCGCGACGCTCGCGCGGCTCAACAAAATGCCGGACCTTGTGGTGTGCGACTCCCAAGTCGTCGCGCGCGTGGTCGCGGATACGCCCGAAAGCGTGCCTTTGACGACTTTTTCGATTCTTTTCTCGCGCTTTAAAGGCGACCTCGCGCTGCAGGCCGAAGGCGCGGCGGCGTTGGAAAATCTGAAAGACGGCGACAAGGTTTTGATTGCCGAAGGCTGCTCGCATCATCCGCAAGAGGACGACATCGGCCGAGTCAAAATTCCGCGCTGGCTGCGGCAATACAGCGGAAAGAATATTCAGGTTGATTCCAGCGCGGGCCACGATTTCCCCGCGAATTTGAAGGATTATAGGGTCGTCATCCATTGCGGCGGCTGCGTGATGACGAAGAAAGAAATGTCGTCGCGCCTCGATGCCGCCAAGGAAAAAGCAGTGCCTATGACAAATTACGGCATCGCGATTTCGGCTCTGCAGGGCGTTTTGCGCCGCGCGCTGTCGCCCTTCCCCGCCGCTTTAGCGGCGTATGAGAAGGCAAGGAAGAGTTAAATCACAATGTAAAAATTATTCTAATAAAACAATGGGCTATGAGCTTTTCAGGTTCATTCGCCTTTATGAAAGTATTTGCGTGTGTTATGTTTCTTTCTGCATAATTGCGGATCCATTTTTTTGGAGATTTTTATGACAATTTCCGTTTCGTTTTCAACGGCCAAAGAGACCTCTTTTACTCTCGAAGATAGCCCGCGAATTCTGGCCACATTTGAAGCCTATTCAATCGCTAAGGATATTGGGGATCCCCAAGCCAAGTTCATGGCGAGTCCGGGAGAAGACGAGACAGGTCGCATTCTTGTAACAAGAGAACAGCTTGAACAAGCTCAAGCGCGGCACGATCCGTTAGCTGAACGTATGGACGTCTATGTTCGTCCGCATATTCTGGCAACCTTGGAAGCTTTCAGGGCCGCAAAGAAGGCGGGAGACACGCGATCAAAGTTCATGGCGAGTCCGAGAGAAGAAGAGACGGGACGCATTCTTGCAACAAAAAGGGATATAGAGCTGGCTCGAAAGAATCAGGATCCTTTGGCAGAAAGAATGGACGTCTATAATGCGCCGTCCACCCCTTCCAAGTTAAAAGAAATCGTCCAAGATAAGATTGGGTTATAAGAAGTCTCCTCCGAAGGCTTCGCCAAAGCTACTTCGCGATATCCTCGCGCTTTTTGTAGTGCGTGTGCAGAAGCTCGTGCGACTTGTGGCCCAAGGGTTTCTTCAGAAATTCCTTGTACAGCATCTGCACTTCTTTGTTCTCATGCGACTTGCGCTTCGGAAGCTTGGCATCGGCCTCGTAAATCGCCGCCGTGCGCCGGGCCCTGATTTCGGGCGAGGTCGGCATGGGCTGGCCGCCGCCGCCGATGCATCCGTTGGGGCACGCCATCACTTCGACGAAATGATACGGCGAGGTTCCCTTTTCAATGTCCTTCATGACCTTGCGCGC
>CAZQOE010000101.1:0-6469 GCA_964594935.1 uncultured Rhodospirillaceae bacterium
GATAACGCTGCGTGATGGTTTCCGCCAAAGCGTAGAGGGTATAAAGAGAAACGCGGCGGCCCAGATGCTCGGCATAAAGTTTCCGAAGTTCCTCGGGAGAAAAAACCGTCGCGCCGTCGATGCGAACATCTTTTAACGTGAAGAAAATATCCTTCGCGTTTTCCGGCGTCGGAATATTCGCCTCGGCCGATGGCAAAACGACGTCCGGCTGTTGGCGGGTTCTGTCGGGGATGATTTGCCGTTCCTCCGGCTTGATCCTGCCCGCGTCCGCAGGCCCGGGAACAGGAACAGCCGAAAGCGCCTGCGCGGGTATGACCAAAAAGATCAGGCAGAAGAAAAAGCGCGTCGCTGCGGTACGAAAAAAACGCATGAGGGCAAACGAGTGGGAGTTGGTTGCAAAAGCGCGCAACCGAATCGCCCAATTATGAACAATCGGTAAATGTTAGGAAAGGAATAAACAAAAAGGCGGAATCAGGATGCACACAAATCATCGCTTCCGCGAAGCGGCGCAAACTCAACAAATGCAGGGGAAAGAAATGGTGGACCTGAACGGGATCGAACCGTCGACCTCAACAATGCCATTGTTGCGCTCTCCCAACTGAGCTACAGGCCCACATAAGGTCTTCAGGTCGCGGAAAATGGACGAAACCGGATGGAAGGGCAAGTATTATTTATTAGTGGATCAACTGAATCTGGATATCGACCAAAAAGCGAATAGCGTCTTCAAAAGACTTGCGGGGCAGCTTTTCAACTTCCTGAACGCCGAAACGGGACGAAAAAACGTCGCGAACGACCGACTCGCTGATGTTTTTATCATAAGCGGTATAGGCCAAAAGAGACTTGATCGACGCGAGCTCAAGGCTGTTAAGCGGGGCCGTGCCGTTGATGTCTGTTTGTGGTGTTTTCGATGCCATATCGCCTCGCGTTGCTTAATTTTTTTTAATAATTTAATTCTGGTTAATATAAAAGGGGCTTCAACTTGCCCCTATTTCCCTAACTTATTTACGCCGCCTTCGAATTTTGTTCCGTGCTACTGGTTTGCATAACCTTGTTCCAACGGTGTTCCAACGGAAGCGGCTTGTCGTGACGGATCCCGATAAAACGCTCGACATTTTCAACAAGGGCCTGCACGCCGTGTTCGCCGTAGCGCATCAGGTATTTGTGAAAATCGAGCATTTGGTTTCCTTGTAATTAGTTTCAAAAATATCGTTTAAAAACAACAACCTAAATACAACTTCCCTATCGATATATGAGTTATATCCGAAAAAGAGACTTTTGTCTACTGCAAATTGACATTGAATTACTTTCGTCCACAAATAAGTTGCTAAAAGAATATTGCCGTGCTATACAAATTCCGCAAATAAGCGTTTTCAAGTAGTTAGAAGCATGGGATTATTTTGATTACAGGAAGACAAATACGCGCAGCGCGCGCCCTTTTGGATATCAGCCAGGACGATCTGGCTAACGCAGCAGGGCTGACAAAGCAGGGCATCAGCAAAATCGAAGATGGCTCCGTCCAACCGAGAGAAGGGACGGTAGCGGATATCGCGAGGGTTTTTGATGAACATGGCGTCGAATTTACCGAAAATTCCGGTGTTCGCCTGAAACCACAAGGTGTTGAAGTGCTCATCGGTCAGGAGGGGCTACAGCGATTTTTTGACGGGGTTTATGAATACGCCCAAAAACACGGGGGTACGATTAGACAGTTAGGAGTTGAAGAAAATCTTTTTTGGGCGATGGGGGTTGAGTTTTCAGAATTTCACAGGAAACGCATGGCAGAACTTGTGAAGGACAGAGATGACGTAAAAGTTTTGGCAATTCTTTGTGAAGGGGACACGAACTTTATTGCATCGAGTTACAATCAATATCGATGGATATCAAAAGATTTGTTTTCTCCAGTTCCTTTTTATACCTATGGAGAATGCTTGGCGATTATGAATTTTCAAACCGTTCCCGCGCCTACGATTATTCTTCACAAATTTCCGGCAATCACAAACGCATATCGCAAACAATTTGATGCCTTCTGGAAAATGTCCAAAGAACCAGATGTTCCTCAGGGGTCGGAACCTACAAAGAAGACAGGAAAGAAATAAATGTCGAGCGCCGTAAAGATTGAAACGCAAAGCAACTTGTATGATTTTAATGCTGAGAAAATCATTAGCCGCCATCATAGTGATTTTCGAAAAGAATTTATTTGCCCCGAGGAATCCATGCGTTATGCGGGGGCTTTGGAACAGCTAGTTTTCAGCCGCTTCCGGAATGTTAATAGACGGCCGACAATTATTGAATTTGGATCAGGGACTGGAAGCCCCGTAATTTCCGCCATCATGAACTCGAACTTTTTGGGTGTAGTACACGGCTGGGAAATTAATCCGGACGCAGCGGAAGATGCTGATGAATTAATTGAACGTTTTGGTCTCACAAAACAGTATATAATTCACAACAGTTCTTATTTCGAAAGTCAGCGTATTCCCCAAGCCGACTATTTGATTGCAAACCCACCGTATCTTCCCTGCGAAGACGGAACCCTCCTTACTTTGCCCGGGCTCTGGGGTGGAGTGGACGGAAATAATGTCAGCAAAAAACTTTTATCGTGCGGTTATGAGAATGTATTTCTTGAGGTCTCAAGTTATTCAAACCCCGTTGACTTGATGGATTGTGCCCTTGGCCTTGGATATAAATTGGTTGATTTTCAGATTACGCAGATGCCGTTTGGAGTTTATAGCCGTCAGAACATTGTGCAAAAACGAATTCAGAAAATGAAAAGCTCTGGAAAAGCTTTCTTTTCTAGCAATTGTTATCTAGTTGGAAGCGCGTTTTTCACAAAGAGTGCTGATGAAATTCAAGATTTGTCACAAGATTTTTTGACCTGCTTGACGTCGCTTGGCCGCTGATCTTTCCCCATTGCCCCCATTTTGCCTTTCGTCTAGCTTCCTTCCACTTGTTCTAATTCCTGTGGAAGCGTCATGGCATCTCAACGTCGCGCGATTTTTGGTTTTTACGCAATGGCCTTTGTCGGCCTTGTCGATCAACTCACCAAATGGTTGATCCTCGATCGTCTGGATGACGTGCACCGCACGATTTCGGTAACTCCCTTTCTCAATCTCGTCCTCGTCTGGAACAAAGGCATAACGTTCGGCTTTTTTAACCACAGAAGCGAAAGCTTCATGCCCTACGTTCTTATCGCCGTCGCTGCGGTCATCCTTTTTCTGCTGGGGCGTTGGCTCTGGCGGACAAGTTCGACTGCCGTGGCCATTGCCCTTGGCTCCGTTATGGGCGGCGCCGTCGGAAACGTCATCGACCGCCTGCGCTATGGCGCCGTTGTCGATTTCTTGGATTTTTATTACCGCGACTTCCATTGGTATGCATTTAACGTCGGTGACGCCGCTATTGTCATGGGCGTTGCGCTTCTCCTTATCGATGGTATGGTAAGGGGTAAATAAGAACCCGTCCAAGAGTGTCCCATGTCTCTTTCACGTTCCTTTTTTCTTGTATCCGTCGCCGCGCTGTCCTTGGCCGCGTGCGGCGAATTGCGCGAAGATTTGGGCTTCGGGCGCAGCCCGCCCGACGAATTCGCCGTAGTCGAACGTCCTCCTTTGTCGATGCCGGCCGATTACGGCCTGCGTCCTCCGCGTCCGGGCGCGCCGCGTCCTCAGGCCGTCGAAACCGACCAACAGGCCAGCGCAGCGTTGTTCGGAACCAAGAAACCGGCAAAGGCGCAAGCTCCCTCGGGAGGAGAAAAAGCCCTTCTCGAAGCGACCGGCGCGTCCAAGGTCGACCCCAACATCCGCGAAATCGTTGATCGTGAATCCTCGCAGAAGGTCGTCGCCTCGACGCATCTTGTCCAAAGACTTTTGGACTGGAAAGGCGACAGCGAGAATAAAGGCACCATCGTCGACGCCGCCGCCGAAGCCGAACGCCTCAAGAAAGCCAAGGAAGGCAATCAGCCTGTGACTTCCGGCGCGACCCCCGTCATCGAAAAGCAAAAGAGCGGCTGGCTGGGGCTGTGATGCGGGGACGAACGACGCTTCTCATCTTCGGGCTTTTGGCTGCGACGATGGGAAGTGCTCACGCCGCCGTTTTTTACCCTTCAAATTTCACGCTTTCAAACGGCCTTCAGGTCGTCATCGTGCCTAATAGCCTTGCGCCCGTCGTCAGCCAGATGGTCTGGTACAAAGTCGGCTCTGCCGACGAAGCCGCGGGTAAAACCGGCCTTGCGCATTATCTCGAACACCTGATGTTCCGAGGGACGGACAGCATAGCCCCGGGAGAATTCAGCAAAATCATCGCGGCTCAGGGCGGCGACGACAACGCTTTCACGTCCTACGATTACACCGTCTATACGGAAAAAGTCGCCGTCGACAGGTTACCGATGGTCATGCAGATGGAAGCCGACCGGATGCAAAATCTGCGCTTGGTGCGGGAAACGGCGGAACCCGAATTGCAGGTCATTCTGCGTGAACGCCAGCAGCGCACCGACAACAGTCCCGAAGGAATATTTATCGAAAAGCTCAAAGCCAAATTCATGCCGAAATATCCTTATGGCCGTCCCATCATTGGCTGGAGGAAGGATGTCGAAAATCTCTCGGTGGCGGACGCGCGGGATTTTTATGACGCGTATTACGCGCCGAATAACGCGATTGTCGTGATATCGGGCGATATAAAGGTTGACGACGTCATCAGCCTTGCCGCCGCGACTTTTGGCCGCGTGGAAAAGCGCGACGTGCCGCCGCCCCGCGTCTTCCGTTCCGCGCCCGAGCCGAAGGAAAAGGATTTTACGTATCCCGACGCGCGTGTCGAACAGCCGGAAGTTGTGTGGCGTTTCGTGGCCCCTTCCTATGCGACGCAAAAAGATATTCCGGCCTATGCATATGAAGTGTTATCCGAAGTTTTGGACGCGGGCGAAGTCGGCATTTTGTATAAAAAACTGGTAAAAGAGCAAGGCATCGCAAGCACGGTCGGGGCGGGTTACGATCCGGACGCCCGCGGCGAAACGTCGTTTGCGATTTCGGCATCCGTGCGCGCGGGGCAGGCTTACGAAAAGCTGAAAGAGGCCTTGGCGTCGGCGCTCAACGATGCCGCCCAAAAAGGACTGGACGCGGCGGATGTGGAAAACGCCAAGCAACGCCTGCAACGCGCGGCGATTTTTGCGCGCGAAGGATTGATGGCGCCCGGATATTCTTTCGGCATGGCGCTGGCGACGGGGCACAACGTGGCGGATGTCGAAGCTTGGCCGGAACGCATCAACGCCGTCAGCGTCGACCAAGTCAACGGGGCTTTGCGCGAAATGGTTTCTTCCAAACGGCAGATCGTGGGCGCTCTTTTGCCCAATCCGAACGCGAAAGCGAAAAAGAATAAAGCCGTTCAACCAGCTTTAAATCAGGGGACGGGGAAAAAATGAAAAAACTTCTTCTCCTGATTTGTTTTTTAGGCCTTTGGTTTCCGTCGGCGGCGTATGCCCTCAATGTTCAGGAAGTAAAAGGCCCGAAATCGGGCGTCAAAGCGTGGCTCGTCGAAAACCATAAATTGCCTATTGTCGCGATGCGCTTTGCCTTTCAGGGCGGCATCGAGCAGGACCCCGCCGACAAGCAGGGGCTTGCGACGTTGATGTCGCAGATGTTGACGGCAGGGGCGGGGCCGTACGACGCGGCGGCGTTCCAGCAACAAATGGCGGATAAGTCTATCTCCATCGGATATAGCGCCGAACGGGACCAGATTTCGGGCGGCCTCAAGTGCCTCAGCGCCGATAAGGAAAAAGCGTTCGAGCTCTTGCGCCTGTCCCTGATGGAACCGCGTTTTAATAACGACGATATCGAACGTCTGCGCGCCGAGCAGTTATCCGGCATCCGCCGCCAGTTTTCCAGCCCAAGTTGGCAGGCGCGAAACGCTCTTTTGTCGCAACTTTTTGGAAAACATCCCTACAGCCAGCGGCGGCTTGGAACCTTGCAGACGCTCCCCACAGTAGCGCGCAAAGACATTGTGGACTTTGCAGCCAAGCATCTCGCCCGCGACACGATAACGGTTGCCGTGGCGGGAGACATGACGCCTGACGAACTTTCGGCGGCGCTTGATATAATTTTTTCCGGCCTTCCGGCTCATGCGCAGTTAAGGCCAATCGAAGACATTCCGGAAATAAAAAAGACTCCGACGATCCTTGTGCGGCGCGACGGCACGCAGACTGAAATGCTGTTCGCGTTTCCGGGCCCCAAGCGCAGCGACCCCGATTTTTACGCGGCCGAAGTTGCGAATTATACTCTGGGCGGCGGCGGTTTTGCCTCGCGCCTGATGCAGGAAGTTCGCGACAAAAAGGGTCTGACCTACGGCATTTCGACTTATCTTTCCCCATCCCGACATGTGGGGATGCTGGTCGGCTCTACGGCCGTCGATAATCCAAAGGCCGCTGAGGCCCTCAAGACCATTCTTCAGACCATGCAGGAATTTCGCGACAAAGGGCCTTCGCCGCGCGAAG
>CAZQOE010000102.1:0-6412 GCA_964594935.1 uncultured Rhodospirillaceae bacterium
TTTCTTTTTGTATGTCGCGAATTAACGGGATAACATTTCTTGAAATGCCTTTAGGTGATTGCCCTTTTTGCAAATAATCTCGTATGGCCCTTGACCAACCGGATAATGTCAGGCGGGCAACAAAAACGGTAACCGTGGTTACAACGCCGCAAACAATTAAGAGAAAAATCAGAGCATATCTTTTTGTGATTTCTTCTCGCCCATCGATGAAAGAAAGATCATGGGCTATAACAATTTTGTAGTTTTCCTCCCCCGGAACAACAGACAGGGGAAAACTTGCAATCAGAACGCTTCCGCCCTTGAGATAAAGGGGATCGAAGACACCTGTATCTGTCGCTGGGTTTTGGTTGCAGGTGTAATCTTCGGGAAAAGCCTTACTTTTATAAATCGGGGCGGCTTCTGTTGAGCAATAGGCCAACCCAAGGACTCGTTTATCTTGTGCAACCTTGGAAAACAGATTTTGAATTCTGGAGGTGTTTTTAACCGAAAGTGCTTCTTTGACATTGTCTTCAATGGACGAAAATATGAGTTGCGAGCGCATCCGAACGTCCGCAATAAACCATTCCGTGGTCATCTTCTGCGCAAAAGGAACAAGCGCAAAGGCGGTTAGAACAACCGCAACTATTAATGGAAGCCCGAAACGTAGAAGCAACTTCACCGCAAACACTCTCTTCCTTATATCGTAAGGTTATTCCCTGTTGATTGGTAGCGACGGATTAGGCGGAAAGGAGCAGAACAAAGCCTGACCATATCTCCTCCTAACGCACCAGAATGTTCATGCCTTATGGCGTGCAGTCAATCAGGACAAAAAGCTTTCAATGATGATTAAGCCAGAAGGTCCATTATGAAGGCTCGAGACAAAAAAGGCAAATTGGCAAGCAACGTATTGTTCCTTGGTAATAAGGGGAGTGTAGGTTCACAGCCTGCCATCTCTCGATGGATTATTTGGCTTCCTGTAGGCGCAAGCGTATCTGTTTCTCGGTTTCAATAATGGCAAAAAGGGCCGCACCAACACCGACTATAAGCACACAATCCCAGAATGGGATGGATTGAGTGGCAAAAACAGTTTGTAACGGCGGCAGATAAGTAATGGCAAATTGCGCGATGGCAATCACAAAGACGGTCAACCATACCATTTTAGTGCCGCGAACCGCTTTCCATGTCAGCGATGTGCCATAGATATTGCGGATAAAGAACAGGTGAAAAACCTCCATAACCACCAGTGTGTTTAGCGCGATGGTACGGGTAAGTTCCAATGAATAGCCTCGATCTACAGCATAGGAAAAAATTCCGTAAACGCCACAGAGGAACAAAATCGACACCAGCACAATGTGCCAGACAAGCTCTCCGCTGAGCAGCGGCTCATGGCGAGGGCGCGGCGGACGCCGCATGGTGTTTTCTTCCGTCGGCTCGAAGGCCAGCGCAAGGCCAAGCGTAACGGCGGTAATCAGGTTGATCCAAAGAATTTGAACCGGCGTGACAGGTAGAGTCATCCCAAACAATAGCGCCACAATAATGGTTATCGCTTCGCCCGCGTTGGTGGGCAGCGTCCAGCTGATCACCTTCTTGATGTTGTCATACACGGTACGGCCTTCGCGCACAGCGGCAACGATGGAGGCAAAATTATCATCCGCCAGCACCAGCTCTGCCGCTTCCTTGGCTGCCTCTGATCCTTTTTTTCCCATGGCAATCCCGGCATCGGCGCGTTTGAGCGCAGGCGCGTCATTGACGCCATCTCCCGTCATAGCCACCGTCATGCCGTGCGCTTGCAAGGCCATGACAAGCCGTAATTTATGCTCTGGACTGGTGCGAGCAAAAATATCGCAATTCAGCACTGCCTCAGACAGCGATGCGTCATTCATGCCGTCGAGATCTGCGCCGGTCAGCACTCTGTCGGGGTTTTGCAGTCCGATTTGCTTGCCGATGGCGGCGGCGGTTTTGGCATGATCGCCTGTGATCATCTTCACACGGATGCCTGCGCTATGACATTCAGCCACCGCCGCAATCGCCTCGCTACGCGGCGGATCAATCATTCCCACCATGCCGAGCAGTGTTAGCGTACCTTTCACGTCAGAATGTTCCAGCACCGTATGCTCCGGCTTCACCGGTTTGTCGGCAAAGGCCAACACGCGCTGACCAAGGGCGGCAATCGCTTCTGCCTTCTCGTTCCAATAGGCCGTATTGAGCGGCTCCGTTTTTCCATTCGCGCCGTTTTGTTTGTCGCACATAGAGAAAATTTGTTCCGGGGCACCCTTGACGAATATGAAGGCACGTCGATCATGGTCATGATTGAGTGTTGCCATAAAGCGGTGCTTAGCATCGAAGGGGATCGCATCGGTGCGCATCCACGCGGCTTGTTCCTTGCGAGCGTCCACATCCATTTTCCCCGCAAAGGCCAGAAGGGCGCCTTCCATCGGATCGCCTTCCACCCCCCATACGCCGTCATGCTGGCGCAAGGCGGCATCGTTGCAAAGAGTTGCCGCACGGGCGATTTCTTCCAACTCACGATGCTCGGAAGAAGAAACGTGGGTATCTTCAAGCTTCATAGCTCCTTTAGGCGCGTATCCTTCCCCTTCCAGCGTAAATAGATGCTGATGGGTCAATACAGATGCCACCATCATTTCATTGCGAGTAAGCGTGCCGGTTTTATCTGTGCAGATCACCGATACTGCCCCCAATGTTTCGATTGCGGGCAAACGGCGCACAATGGCGTTGCGACGCGCCATGGCCTGTACGCCTATGGCCAGCGTAATCGTCAGTACGGCAGGCAATCCTTCAGGGATGGCAGCGACTGACAGTCCAACCACGGCCATGAACATTTCGGTGAAATCATGATGGCCGACAAAGTACCCGTAGATCAAAAGCAGGGCGGCAATCAGCAGGATCAGGATCGTCAGCCATTTGGCAAACACACCCATTTGCATCACCAGCGGCGTGGTGAGCGTCTCAACCTCGGAAAGCAGCCCGCTAATACGCCCGATCTCGGTCCGGCCTCCTGTTGCAACCACCACGCCATTGCCTTGACCGCTGCTCACAAGCGTACCGGAAAACGCCATGCAAGAGCGATCTCCTAAAGGCGCATGCTCAGCCACCGGTCCGATATGTTTTTCAACTGGCACAGATTCACCAGTAAGAATGGCTTCCTGCACGGACAGACCATGCGCCGTCATAAGCCTAAGATCGGCTGGGACCTTGTCCCCGGATTCCAAAAGAACAATATCGCCGGGAACCAGCTTCTCGCCTTCGATGTTGATGCGTTCCCCGCCGCGAATAACATTGGCGCGGAGAGCAAGCATATGGCGGAGGGCATCCATCGCTTTCTCCGCCTTACCTTCTTGAATAAAACCGATGATAGCGTTGGCAATCACCACCGCCAGAATCACGCCGGTATCGATCCAGTGGTCGAGGACCGCTGTCACGATGGCACAGCCAAGCAACACATAAATGAGGATATTATGAAACTGCACCAGAAAGCGCATGAACGCACTGCTTTTTGGCGCTTCGGCAAGCCGGTTTGGACCGTACTTGTCAAGTCGAGACAACGCCTCGGCATGAGTCAAACCCGAAGTTGCCGTTCCTATTTTCTGAACGGCTTCTTCTACTAAGATGCTGTGCCACGAGGGCCGCAATCCATCCTGCTGCTGGTCACTCATGCTCTCTCCCTAGCCAAAGGTACTATATGCGGTCTCTTTATCTTCATGCGTCACTTTGCCTATAATCAGCAATCGCTTATTAACGCAGACAACCAAAACAAAGTCTAAGTTACTGACGAGGCGTTATTCCCGTATGCACATCCACACGAGAAGAGTTGGAGGCCTCGAGGATTTCTTTGGCACGCGCGACATCGTTTCCTTTGCCATGAACCATCACTAAAAAGCGGCTTTTTGATCTTTAAATTCGGCGATAACTATGTCAGTCGTTTCCATCTAATCCCCTCTGTTCAGAGCAATTCGCCTACCACCTTATATTAATCCAGTAAGGAGTATAACTCTATACGCGAGATCAAAATATAATGTTGTGCACACGCTCCGGAAACCGCAATAAACATTAAGGCTCAAAAAGAGCGAATATCACCCGACTTCTTTGATTCATTTCCACAATCATGTGTTTGGGGACTGGAAGATTTAGGTTTAAACTTTATGAAGCGCGAGCATTTCTGATCATTGATCTTTTTTAGCGAGGTTGTCATAGATATCTAAGACGCTTCCGGCATCGAAAAACCTTAATCAGGAGTTTCTTTTATGAACATCCTTATCATCGGTGGCGTCGCGGGCGGCGCGACGGCGGCAGGGCGCATTCGTCGTAACGACGAAAAAGCCAACATTATTATGGTCGAGCGCGGTCCCTATATCAGCTTCGCCAACTGTGGTTTGCCTTACCACATCTCGGGCACAATCGCCGAACGCGGAAAGCTGTTTGTAACGACCGAAGATGCCTTTGAAAAACGGTACGCCATCGACGTGCGTAGCAGCACAGAGGCAATTGCCATTGATCGTGTCAAGAAGACCGTGCGGCTGCACGATTTGTCTTCGGGGAAAGAATACGACGAATCCTATGATCGCCTCTTGCTCTCGCCCGGGGCGGAACCCGTGCGGCCAAAGCTGCCCGGTATCGATTCAAAACGCGTGTTTGTATTACGGAACATTCCGGATCTCGACCGCATCATGGCTTTTCTTAAAACGGAACAGCCGCGCCGGGTCGTTGTCGTCGGCGGCGGCTTTATCGGCATGGAAGTCGCCGAAAACCTTCAAGAGCGCGGTTTATCCGTGACGCTGGTTGAAGGCCTGAATCAGGTGCTCGCACCGCTGGACTTCGAGATGGCCTCGATCGTGCACGAGCATCTGCGCGAGAAAAACGTAACGTTGAATCTAGAAGATAAAATCGAACGGTTTGAAGATAAAGCCGATTATACGGACGTGCATCTTGCCAGCGGCAAGAGTCTGGAAGCCGAGATGATTTTACTGGCTATCGGCGTTCGTCCGGAAACGGCCCTCGCTCGCGCATGCGGCCTCGATATCGGGACAACCGGCGGCATCAAGGTCAACGAGTACCTGCAAACCTCCGATCCTTCAATCTATGCCGTCGGCGATGCCATAGAAGTCACGCATGCCGTAAGCAAACAGCCGGTTCTTATTCCGCTTGCCGGACCTGCTAACCGTCAGGCCCGAATAGCCGCGGATAATATCGTCTTCGGCAACAGCCGCGCCTATCGGGGCACGCAGGGAACGGCCATCCTTAAAGTTTTCGATCTTGCCGTCGCCATGACGGGGCTTAACGAAAAACAACTGATTGCTTCCGGCACCAAATACCACGCGACGATCATTCACAGTCATTCGCATGCGGGCTATTACCCCGGCTCCATGCCTTTAAGTCTGAAGCTTTTGTATGCTCCGGATGGCAAGATACTGGGTGCACAAGCGATAGGTGCCGAAGGAGCGGACAAGCGCATTGACGTTATTGCGACGGCCATTTTTGGGGGCATGACTGTTGACGATCTTAGCGAGCTGGAACTGGCCTATGCACCGCCTTACGGATTGGCCAAAGACCCCGTCAATATCGCCGGCAACGTCGCCAGCAATGTGCTGAGTGGTAAGCATAAGACAATTAATTGGCAGGCTTTACAAGAATCCGCGCCCGGTTCTATACAATTAGTTGATGTGCGCACCTCGGATGAATTTAAAGGTGGTACGTTGGAGGGCGCGCAACACATCGACATCAACCAATTGCGCAAGCGTTTGGCTGAACTTGATCCCCAAAAACCGACCGTACTGTTTTGTCAAATCGGATTACGAGGCTATCTTGCTTGCCGCATTCTCGATCAGAACGGCTTTGCCGACGTTAAGAACCTGACGGGTGGTTACAAGACATGTGTTTGCGCCGCGAATAAACAGTCAACGGTTAATTAACAGCGACAATTTTCGAAAAATTTAGCCGCATAATCGTTATTCGGGGGAGTAGTAATTGTCTTTTGAAACGTTACTACTTGGTAGCAGATTGGGGTCGAAGTCGTAATAGATCGCAAACCGATTTAAGGGAGCCGCGTAAGGCAAGATAAAAGGAAACCTCCCGGTTTTGTCTATCTCTTTGTCTGCACATCAAATTTTAGAAGGTTTTCGGAGGCTCGGAGGTTTCTTATTACCAACTCATTGATATTCCATTGCCACGTTGGAGGCTGGCAGATTTGAACCCCAATTTGTATATTCTTTTGCAGATTCCCGCGATGAACGTTTGTAATCGCACATAAAGGCTATAAGCGTTTTCCACGATCCGGTCGATGATCCATCAACATTATCTCAGAAAGGAGATTGGAATGGACACATCGCCGAACGCAGATGACGAAAAAAAGTTAAGTGATACAGCCAATAGAGTACAAGTCTCTGATTGCAATTCTCCCCAGTGCGATCCTAGAATC
>CAZQOE010000103.1:0-6352 GCA_964594935.1 uncultured Rhodospirillaceae bacterium
CTGCAGCGGCCGGAAACGAGCCTTATAAGCCATTTTTCGGGCCTCGGCGACCCAAAATCCCAGATAAACAAAAGGCAGCTGCCGCTTTTGCGCCTCTTCGATAAGGGCCAGAATCAGCATCGACCCAAGGCTACGGCGCGATTCCGCTGGAGTAAAGAAGCTGTACACGGCGGAAAGGCCGTCGCCGACATGATCCGCAACGACGCATCCTTTTAAAACGTCGTCCGTGTCGCGCAGACAGTAAAGATACGTGTCGGCGCAGCCGACCTTGAGCATGGACTCGAATTCGGCTTCGTCCATGCGCGCCATGTCGCTGTCGGCGTGGCGCGCTTTTTGATAGGAGAGAAAAAGATCGAAGAGCTCGGGGCTTGTCCAGACGGGGGCGCCTTCAAATCGCAGATCGCGATTATGGGCCGCAATACGTTTAAGCGAGCGCGAGGGGGAAAAAAGTTGAACCGGAACGCGCACCGGAACGCAGGCATTGCAATCGTTGCACGCCGGACGATAGACGATATCCTGGCTGCGGCGAAAGCCGGCCCGGCACAACGTGCTGTTGATTTCGGCATTGGAGGCCGACGCGTCGCTGCCGAGGCGCGTAAACAGCTTGCGCTCGACCTGAACGGGGAGATAGGGGCAAGGCAATGGCCCGGACAGAAAAAACTGAAGATCTGGCGCGAGGCCTGCGGGAATAATGGACATGATTCAGGTTAACGCATTTATTGGGCCGACGACAAGAACGCAACGATTTTTTTTGACACTTCCTCGGGCCGTGTAAAATCGACGCGCGGATGCCGGAACGGAACCCAATCAAACCGCGCATACCATGGTTTTCCCTGATGCGGCGGCTGTTCATAATTGTAAAGAGCCAAGGGACGATAGCTTTCCTGCTCGGTGCCTATGGAAGAAAGATTGCCTTTTTCGGACGCGTAAATTTTTAACGCTTCCCGTTTTGCCGTTTGTTCTTCCGGCGTCAGGGAGATAAGGCGAACGGTTTCGTCCGAAGAAATGAAGTTTTGCGTCCTTTTCTTGCCGCCGAAGAAATTATATTCGGCAAATTCCAAGACGCTGACCCGGCCCCGGAGCTTGAATCCCACGGCATTCAAAGCATCGTGGTCCGGATTGCCCCCCTCGTAAGCCGGAACCCACACCTGATCGGGGCGATAGTGCTCGATCGCCGAAAGAACTTCTTCATAAACTCTCTGAAGCTCCTGCCATAAGGCGCGAGCGGGTCGCGTACCCCAGCCTACCGGTTGCACGCCGAGAGCCAAGGCCGCTTTTTCGGCTTCGGCGCGCCGCGTCACGATGAATTGATCGTACTGTTTGCGCTGCCAGAACCACATCGTTTCGCGCGCCAGGCAACCGTTCGTAAGATAGAGGATCGTCAGCGTCGCCCCTTGGGCGCGCGCGCGGCCGATGGAGGCGGCGCAGGCGACGACTTCGTCATCGGGATGTGCGGCAAGGATAAGGATGCGTTTGCCGAACATTATTTCTTTTCCTTCCGCTGTACGCGTTGCCAAACGGGCAAGAAGTCTTCTTGAAGCACTTTATCCCATCCGGCAAGCTTTTCACACCGAAACGTCAAGGCCGCTTCACGCATCGCCGCAAGCTTTGCGTTATCTTGAGCCAAGGAAGACAGCGCACGGGCCCATGACGACGGATCGCCATCGACGGCTTTGATCGCGGGCGTATAGCCGTAAAGTCCCGCGACGCCGTTCGCTTTCGACGCCAACACGGGGCAGCCGCAAGACAGCGCCTCGACGGCCACAAGGCCGCCGATTTCGATATCGGACACCATGGAAAGGCAATCGGCGGCCGCATAAAGCGCCGCCAGTTTTTCGGGCGGGAGAAGCCCCGTCAGCGTCACGTTGTTTCCCAAAACGGCTTTGATCTCAGAGCTCAAAGGGCCCGTGCCGACGACGACAAGATGCAACTTTGCGCCCTTTTCAAGCGCCTGAACGCAGGCTTGCGCCAAAAGAGGTATGTTTTTTCCGGCATCGACGCGTCCGACAAAAAGCGTTAGAAACTTTCCGGAGTCTATGGAGTAATCGCGTTCAACGGTCGCGCGCGCCGTTGAATTCGGAACAAAAAGCTCCTTGTCGACTCCAAGCCGCATATTTTTGACTTTTTCGGAAGACAAAATCGTTTGCGCAAGGCTTCCGTCTTCGGGGCGCATCGCCAGAACAGCCGAACAATGGCGCAGATGGGCTTTAAGACGGGCTTCCTTGCTGCGGCGCTGGCCTTTTGATATTTTAAAAACGGAATCCGCCCAACCGCCGATTTTTCTTCCGAAGCGGCTTTCGAGCATCTGACGCGTAAACAGTTCTGCGTAAGCGGGCGTATCGGTATGAAACGACGAAACCAGAGGAATCCCCTTTTCTTGCGAGACTCGTTCCGCCGTGCGCGCAAAAGCGAAAAAGGCGTCCGTCGTATGAAGAACGTCGTACTCTTGCAACTCTGTTCCCAAACGGGGATGAAAGGGCGCGAGATCGGTATGCGCGGGGACGTAAGGCAAAAATTTGAGCCGCGCCGTGCTGAAAACGGGCGGCAGATATTTGAATCTCACGCGCGGAGAAAGAACGTCGTCCGCGCCGTCTCCTGAAAAATATACGGTCAAATCGACGGGCGCGTTTTCTTTGACGCAGGCGCGGGCAAGATGCTCCCAATATTTGACGTGCCCTCCGGCCGTTTGGTCGCGTGGTAAATTGACGAGAGCGGCCACGCGTTTAAGCATCATGTCCCCGCAACGGTCATGTTTTCGACGCGTAACGTGGGCGCGTCGATGCCGTAACGAAACTCGAGATCGTCCGCCGCCGTCATATTCAGGAACATGTCGTTAAGGTTTCCGGCAATCGTCATTTCGTTGACGGGAAAAGTTATTTTTCCGTTTTCGATCCAAAAGCCCGCTGCCGCCTGGCTGTAATCGCCCGTGACGCCGTTGACGCCCATGCCCATGGTTTCCGTGACATAAAACCCCTGCGGGACGTCGCGCATCAAGGCGGAAGGAGAAAGCTTTCCCGCTTCCATATAGGCATTGCTGGGCGACGGCGTCGGCGCCCCGCCTGATGAACGCGCGGCGTGCGCTGTGCTGCGCATGTTAAGTTGCCGTGCCGAGCGTAAATCGAGAAGCCATGTCGTGAGCACGCCTGCATCGACGAGTTTTCGTCTTTGCGGCAGAAGGCCTTCGGCGTCGAAGGCCCGCGAACGCAACCCGCGCGCACGATGGGGGTCGTCGACGATCGTTATGAAATCGGGGAATATTTTCTGCCCCAGCTTGTCTTTCAAAAAGCTTGTGCCTCGCGCGACGGCGGCACCCGATATCGCGCCGATCATCGTTCCGATGAGGCCCCCCGAAATACGGGAATCGAAAAAGGCGGGGACGCGCGACGTCGGCATTTTGCGCGGGCCGAGACGACGAACGGCCCGTTCTCCCGCCCGTTGGCCGATCCATGAGGGAGAAGGAAGGTCGGCGGCAAACACGCGCGCGGCCGATTCATAATCGCGCTGCATGCCGGAGCCTTCTCCGGCAAGAACGCAAGCGCTAAGATTGTAGCCCGTCCGGCGCGCCGTGCCGGAAAAGCCGTTGCTGGCCGCGATTGTCGTGACGCTTCTGCCCCACCCCGCCGAAGCCCCTTCGGAGTTGGTGACGCCTTTGACGGCGCGCGCCGCATCTTCAGCCTCGAGCGCGCGGGCAATGAGTTGCTCGGCGGAAAAGTCGGCTTTGTCTTCGCTCTCGAGCGCAGGATAGTTCTTGGCGACTTCGTCAGGCGAAGCGATGCCGCAGAACGGGTCTTCGGGGGCAAGGCGCGCCATGGCCACGGCCCGTTGAACGAGGTCTTTTAAGACGTTGGCGCCGCGATCGGTCGAAGAAACCATGGCTTGCCGTTGGCCGATGAAAACGCGCAGGCCCAAATCGCCGGCTTCCGAACGTTCGAGAGATTCAAGTTTGCCCAAACGCACCGAGGTGGAAAGATCGGTCGAATCGATAAGCATGGCGTCGGCGGCGTCGGCCCCTGCCTTGCGCGCCAGATCGACGAGATCGTTTAAAATTTCCAGAGATGTTGTCATCTTTGCCTGAGGCATATTCTCAATTGAGCAAGCTTGAGGCGAAAATCGTGATTTTCTTGATTTTCGAGCGGAGCATACTCTAACGTACGTGAGCATCGAAAATCAAGAAAAGCGCGATTTAAAACCCAAGATCGCACAATGGTTAGCGTCGTCTTTCGTGCCAAGTCCTGATGTTGCCCAAATCGACGTGAAGATGGTTGTCTTCGGGATAATAGGCGACGCCCCCGCGCTGCATGGTCTTGGCGATTTCGCAGATGGCCTTGCCGTTGACGCCGTCGACGCGGAAATCGACCGCCCATCCGTGCATATGAAGGCTTTCTTTAGCAACGTTGCCGTTGCTTCTGGCCAACCGCGCGTTGGTTTTGGACGAGCGATAACCGGAAAGAATCTGGAAGGGAACGTTTTCGGGCAGACTCAGCCTTTTGCGTATGTCGACGAGATAGTCGATGAGCTCGGGGTCGATCTTTCCCGCGACGTCAGCGTGTCGGTCGCGCATAAGTTTGTTGATTTTTTTCATAGCGGCGGGATCGTGGCGGCCTTTGGAGAAATAGATGATGTCGATTTTTTCTCCATTGTAGGGGTATACAAGAACGATGCGCCGCGTCGCATCGCGGTCGGGCTGGGTCTTCTCCATTCCCTGCCCCCAATAAGACTTGGAAGAAGGTCCGCTGTTTTTGGAGGATCCTCGGACGCCGCCGCAGCCGCATAAAGCGCAAATTAGGATGAGGGCGAGTACTTTCTTCATTCCCGCACTTCCGCCAAACGATAGGTTCCCGCGTCGTTGGGCAACCAGTTTTCGCCTTCTTTATCGAGCTTGCGACGCAGCTGATAAACATGCGTCTCGAGGGTATGGGTATCGATGCGTTCGTCGTATCCCCAGACGTTGGCCAGAATATCCTGCCGCGTGGCAGGTGTTTTGTTTTGCGCCAAAAAAACGAGTAGCGCGGTTTCTTTTTCCGTCAGGCGGATGGGGTCGGCCTCTCCTACGCGCAAAACATGCCTGTTTTGGGGTTCGAGACGGTAGGGACCGAACGCGACGGCGCGGTCGCGCAAAAGAGGCGCCGTTTCCAGATAATATTTTAGCCGGGACATCAGATGGCCGAGGCGGAACGGCTTTGAAAAAGACTCATCCACGCCAGCCATGTCTGCCGCGCCGCCGAGCATCAGAACAACCGGCTTATCCTTTCTTGCTTCCAAAGATTTTGTGAATTCCTCCGTCTTCTTTTCGGAACCCGGATCGTTGACGATAAGAATATCCGGCGCGCCGTCGTCCGCTTGCGCCGGAACGGCGGACAGCGACTCGATAACGCGCGGAGGTTCGAGCTTCGCCGCCTTGATTTGTTCGATCACGGCATCGGAAAGCGCGGCGTCGGGAATAAGGATGTAAAGTTCGGACATAAAATCCTGAATTCCGGTTTTATAAGTGTATGTTAACAGAGATTAGACCCGTTTTGTCTATTCTGCATTTATGCTAGTTTCCAAACTCTTAATCTCTGACCCAAGAGTCGTTATTTTATGTCCCACTTAATTGCACCTAAAGCCGGAGTCATGGGCTGGCCTATCGGCCATTCTCTTTCGCCGCGCATTCACGGCTTTTGGCTGCGGCAATACGGCATTGAAGGAAGCTATGAGGCTTTTGCGGTCAAACCCGAGGATTTGCCGTCTGCGCTTCTGGAATTAAAAACCAAGGGTCTGGCAGGTGTCAATTTAACGATCCCGCACAAAGTGGCGGCATGCAAAATCGTCGATACGCTCGATCCCGCGGCCCGACGCATCGGCGCGGTCAATCTCGTCACCGTCAACAAGCAAGGGCGCTTGCTGGGAAGCAACACCGACGCGTATGGCTTTACCCAAAATCTTTTGGCATCCGGATTTAAGCCGAAGGAGGGCATAGCCTTCGTTCTTGGTGCCGGAGGCGCAGCCCGCGCGGTTTTGGTCGCTTTGGCCGATTTGGGGTTTTCGGCCATCCGCATCGCCAACCGCACGAAGGAAACCGCCGAGAAACTCGCGCAAGAATTTTCAACGCCGCGAACAAAGCTTTCCGTTGCTTCTTGGAAAGGCGCGCCTGAGGCCTTATCGGACATCGACCTTCTGGTTAATACAACGTCGCTGGGCATGAAGGGGCAGCCGGCATTGGTTTTTTCTCTTGATAAACTTCCGCCGGCGGCTGCCGTCGCCGATATCGTCTATGCTCCGGTCGAAACCAAACTTCTTCAAAAAGCCGGACAACAGGGGTTTCAGGCCATCGACGGGTTGGGTATGCTGCTGCATCAGGCCCGTCCTTCTT
>CAZQOE010000104.1:0-2011 GCA_964594935.1 uncultured Rhodospirillaceae bacterium
CACGTCATAAACCCCGAGCCTTAAGTCACGGATAATCTCAATGCGTTCCAGCGTTTCGACGTCCGAATGGATGTAACGGACTTTAACGCCAGCCTCGCCCATGTATTCCGTCAACGCCTCGGCCATTTTCTTGGTCAACGTCGTCACCAGCACGCGCAGACCCTTGGCCACGACGCTGCGGATTTCATACAGCAAATCATCAACCTGCTTTTCCGTCGGCCTGATAATGACAGGCGGATCCATTAACCCCGTCGGCCTTACGACTTGTTCGACAAACACGCCTTTTGTACGTTCCAATTCCCACGGCCCGGGAGTCGCCGACGAAAATACGGTTTGAGGGCGCATAACCTCCCACTCCTCGAATTTTAATGGCCTGTTATCAATGCATGAAGGCAAACGAAATCCGTACTGCGCCAACGTCGACTTACGCGCAAAGTCGCCCCGATACATTCCCTGCAACTGCGGCACCATCACATGGCTTTCGTCCACAAAGAGCATCGCGTTCTTAGGCAAGTATTCGAACAGCGTCGGCGGAGGCTGCCCCGCTTCTCTGCCCGTCAGATAGCGCGAATAATTCTCGATGCCCGAGCAAGAGCCCGTCGCCGCCATCATTTCTAGATCGAACGTCGTACGTTCACGCAGGCGCTGTTCTTCAATCAACTTTCCTTGCGCATGAAATTCTTCAAGGCGTTGTTTCAGGTCGATTTTGATTTGCGCCGCTGCCTGCGCCAACGTCGGCTTGGGCGTTACATAATGGCTGTTGGCGTATAGCTTGACAGCATCAAGCGTATGGCCCTTCTCGCCAGTTAAGGGGTCTATTTCGACGATGCGTTCGATCTCATCGCCGAACATCACAAGCCGCCACGCTGTACTTTCCAAGTGCGCGGGGAAAATTTCTATTGTGTCTCCCTTGACGCGAAAATCCCCTCGCCCGAAGCCGATATCGTTTCGTCTGTATTGCAACTCGACCAAAGAGGACAAAAGCTCCCCTCGCGCAATCTGCTGTCGTTTGGCAAGCCCCAAAACCATGGTTTGGTACGTTTCGACCGACCCGATGCCGTATATGCACGACACGGACGCCACGATAATCACGTCGTCGCGTTCCAAAAGCGCACGCGTAGCAGAATGCCGCATACGGTCGATTTGCTCGTTGATCATCGACTCTTTTTCGATATACGTATCAGACCGCGGCACATAAGCTTCCGGCTGGTAGTAATCGTAATAGCTCACGAAGTATTCGACGGCGTTGTTGGGGAAAAACGACTTCATTTCTCCGTACAACTGCGCCGCCAACGTCTTATTCGGAGCGAGGATCAGCGCAGGTCTTTGCAGAGTCTGAATAGTCTCGGCGACCGTAAACGTCTTACCTGACCCCGTGACGCCCAGCAAAACCTGATCCCGTTCGCCCTCATTCAAGCCGCGAACAAGCGCGTCTATCGCCTGCGGCTGGTCGCCCGCGGGACGATAATCGGAAAAAAGCTCGAATTTCTTCCCTGCTTCGGGACGAAAATCCGGCTTTTTCACATCTGCGAAAATCGGAAACATTGCAGGACAATTATAACTTATTTAAATTCAATACGTCTTATTTTTCGTTAAACGCCAAGCCGCCCAGCAATACATCAAGCCGTTCAGCGTCCAATGCGTGATTATAAGCCTTATCTGCCGCCATAACCCTGCTTTTTGCATAATTCCATCGCGTCCAACTGGAATCTTTCATGGGTTCTAGAACGCGGGAGATGGCTTCCATTTCCGAGCCGTCGCCGCTGCAATGAAGAATGATATCGTTTCCGGCATCAAGCGCCTTTAGCGCCAATTCTCCGGGCAACCCCATAAGAGCCTTCATCGTCAAATCGTCGGACAAAAGCAATCCGTCGAAACCGAGCCTGCCCCGGATGATATCGTTATTCACGATTGGCGACAGCGAAGCGGGCCGGTCAGGATCAAGCGCTGAAAAAACCGCATGCGAATTCATGCCCAACGGAACGTCTTTCAAAAGCTCGAACGGAACGAA
>CAZQOE010000104.1:2021-6337 GCA_964594935.1 uncultured Rhodospirillaceae bacterium
CCTCAAGCAACGGGCGCGGCGCATCGATAAACGGCAAAACCTGATGCGGGTCGGTCCGCAGCCTGCCATGCCAGGGCATATGCTTGACGACGGGCAAAATGCCGTTTGCCAGATAAGTCTCAACCTGCGCGCGCGCCAAAGCCGCAACGATGGAAGGCGTTTCGCTAAACGCGCGATCGCCGATGGCCGGAGTGCCTTCCGGATTATAGATATCGACGACAGGCGCGCAATTAATCGAAAATCCAAGCGATGATAATTCATGTGCCACAAGGCGCGTGGTCAGCTTGACAGCCTCGACCCCCCAATCGGGATCGCGCTCGTACATCGAACCAAAGTCCCGCGCTGGCGGATAACTTGGCCAATAGGGAGGCCCCAGACGGGCAACGCGCCCGCCTTCCTGATCGATGGCGATTTGAACGTCGTCGCGCCCTACGGCCTGCTTCAACTCGAGAATAAGGGATCGAATCTGCTCCGGACTTTCGCAATTGCGTTTGAAAAGGATGAACCCGAACGGATTGGCAAACCGAAACGTCGCGCGTTCCGGCACGGTAAGTTCTGTTCCCGCGCAACCGAAGATAACAGGACAAGGCCTTATTTCGCTATTTGCCGACAAGGATGCACCCGGCATTAAGCTTCTTCAGGGACGAGCATAGGCGCCCAGCTTCATCTTTTGCGAGTGGTTCTGTTTGAATGCGGTAAAAAATGCCCCGGCTTCCCAAATCGGCACGCGTAACGTGAAGTTTGGTTGAACCGAATTGCACGGCATATTTTTGCTGTAATTTTTCCATTAAAACATGCGCCTGAGCTTCATTGGACGAAGAAGCCAACTGCGCGGCGACCATTCCCACCGGTATTGAAGCTGCGGAAGACGGTTTCGCCGTGACTTTTTCAATAACCTTTTCCATGGACAAAGGTTCTGCGGCCTTCGGCTTTTCTGCAGCTTTGGCGGGAACAGGAGCAGCAGCCACAGGGGGCTTGGCAGGTTCGGTTGTTGCAGGCTCGATAAAGGAAGTGCTGATGGTCGTCTGTGCCTTCTCGGCTTCTTTCTCGACAGCCTTTTCAACCGTTGTTTCAACAGCCTTCGGCGAAGGAGCTTGCAGGATATCTGCTTTTTCGGTTTTCGCTAGCGCAGGCACCGGCAGCGCTTCGAGAACAGCCTTGGCCTCTTCTTTAGGTTCCTCCTTCGGCGTTTCCGGCGGCGGCAATAAATGCTCGACGACAGGAGCAGCTCCTGTCTTTCCTTCTAGCTGGTCGTAAACGCGAACATCCTGATGCGGAATATCAATACCGCCGGGTTCGGTAGGCCTCTGTTTATAATCGCCTTCGGCTTTAATTGTCGGGATATCGGCTGGATCGGAGGGCGTACTAGGCCAGAAAGCATAAACGCCGATGCCGACGATAACCGCAAGCACCGATACGGTAATTATACGGCGAACGGCATAATTGGGTCCGCTATGCACAACGTATTCCGATTGCACGGGACGCTCGGAAACGACAGGTTGAGCCGGAACGGCAGTCTGCTCTGGAACACCTGAGTGTTCGGAGCCGCCGAAAAGTTCATTTCGAGAGAAGCGATTCACTGCGTAATTCCTCCATCGGCGCGCATCCTACCACGCTGAGCCCGCTACGCAAGATGACCCGTACGGCGCTGATAAGCGCAAGGCGCGCAAGCGTTAACCCTTTATTTGTCGGGATAATAAAGCGTAAAGCGGCGTTATCGTTCCCCTTGTTCCAAAGCCCGTGGAAGAGACCGGCAAGCTCCATCAGGTAAAAAGCGATTCGGTGAGGCTCTTGGGCCAAGGAAGCGGCTTCGACAACACGTGACCAGTTCGCCATCCCTTTGACCAGAAGTAACTCTTCATCAGACGTGATTGCGTCGAGCGGAATCTTGGCCAATGCCGATTCAGTCAATTCCTCGGGCTTGAACATCTCCGACGCATGCCGCAAGACCGAACAGCACCGCGCATGAGCATACTGAACGTAGAACACGGGGTTATCCCGCGTCTGTTCCAGTACCTTGGCAAGGTCGAAATCCAATTGCGCGTCGCTTTTGCGCGTCAGCATGATAAAGCGCACGACATCCGCGCCGACTTCGCCCACGACATCGCGCAACGTCACAAAAGTACCGGCGCGTTTGCTCATCTTGAAAGGCTGTCCGTCCTTCAGAAGATTGATCATTTGGCATAAACGGACTTCGAGCCTTCCCTTGCCTTCTGTGATAGCGGTCACTGCAGACTGCATACGTTTGACGTAACCGCCGTGATCGGCACCCCATACGTCGATCATAAGCGAATAACCGCGCCGGAATTTATCGAGGTGGTACGCGATATCCGAAGCAAAATACGTCCAGCTTCCATCCGATTTCCTGAGCGGCCTGTCCACGTCATCGCCGAATTGCGTCGATCGAAAGAGCGTCTGCGGCCTTGGCTCCCAATCGTCGGGCGTTTTGCCTTTAGGCGGGTCAAGAATGCCTTTATAAATAAGCCCTTTGCTTTCAAGAAATTTCTGCGCGGCATCGACCCCGCCGCCTTCGACCAAGGCGCGCTCGGAAAAGAATACATCGTGCTTCACACTCATGACGCGCAAATCCTCGCGGATCAGCTCCATCATCGTATCGATTGCCGCCTTGCGAAAAACGGATAGCCAAGCGGACTCCGGCTTGCCGAGCCACTTTTCGCCTTCATGCGAGGCGATCTTTTTTGCAACCGGAATAAGATAATCTCCAGGGTACAGGCCCTCGGGAATGGCCCCGATATCCTCGCCCAAAACCTCGCGGTAGCGCAAATAGACGGAACGCGCGAGCACATCAACCTGAGCTCCCGCATCGTTAATGTAATATTCGCGGCAAACGTCGAATCCCGCCTTTTCCATCAAGGCAGCCAAAACGTCGCCGACGACGGCGCCACGTGCGTGCCCGACATGCATCGGACCGGTGGGATTGGCTGAGACATATTCGACGTTGGCTTTCACGCCTTTGCCGATATCGCTGTCGCCGTACCGCGTCCCTGCCCTCAAAACCTCCACGATTTCCTTCTGCCAGACGTAAGAATGAAGACGCATATTGATAAAGCCGGGGCCTGCAATGTCGACGCCTGCAACAATTTCGAATTTTTCCAATTTTGGTTTTATGATTTCCGCGATGGTGCGAGGAGGCTTTCCTGCTGCCTTGGCCAGAACCATGGCAACGTTCGTCGCCAAATCGCCGTGTGCCGCTTCTCGCGGTGGCTCGACCACAAAATCCGGAACAGCCCCGTTCAACGTCAACGCACCCGATTTAACGGCGTCATCAACCGCGGACGCAATCACGCCGTGGATAGTCTTAAACAGTGTCATCTTCTTTCCCTTCAAATCCAAATTAGCAAGCGCCGCGCAGCATTGCAAAGGAGAAGGGAATATTGTCAGAGATGAGGCGTACGGGCTTTTGCCTCAACCATGGCCATCGGCAACCTTAAAACAAACCTTTGCCCCCTAAGATAGTCATTGATGTGCCAGGAAAGCTCCCCGTATCCTTGGTCTTCAAGTTTCTTTGAAGCCAAAGCGATGGAGTTGAATGCCACTTGCTTTTGCAAGTCCGTTGCTTCCCTTCTAGACTTGAAAACCTCTTTGTAGTTCCTTTCAGCCATTCGAAGCAGCTCATCAGGATCCTTATCCGAGGACGTTTTCGGGAGAATTATATCGCGTCTCGCGTTTTCAGGCGTCAAAGCAAGCGACCCGTACAACAGAAAAAGCGCTGCTTTAAATACCTCAAGGTCGTTTTTGGGTCCGTGTATTAAATACTCGTCACGTCGCGTATCCTGAAAAAGGACAACCAAACGGCCTATACTTACCGTTTTGGCGACAGCTTCAGGATCAAAGGGAATAAATGGGCTAACGTTCATAATAAAATCCTTCTTTAAAAATATCTGCGTACAAATACATACGCGCATATATCACGACATTATAGAAGTACCTATTATTTTCAAAACCTTACAAGGTGTTCTTAATTTGTTTTGCCGGATCAATGGCTTTGCCGTCAACCCGAACCTCAAAATGAAGCTGCGGCGTTGCCACATTCCCCGTTTTACCGACTGTTCCGATCATATCCCCTTGAGAGAGAATAGCGTCCTTTTTGACAAGCACGCGACCTAGATGGGCATAAGCCGTGACCATATCTCCCTGATGCTTAACCAACACCATATTGCCAAAGCCCTTCATGTCATTGCCCACATAAACCACGGTGCCGGGCGCAGCCGCAACGACAGGCGCGCCCTTTGGCGCACCGATGTTGATGCCGTCATTTTTGAGCCCCGCTCCCTTAGGTCCGAAGCTAGACAGAA
>CAZQOE010000105.1:0-6335 GCA_964594935.1 uncultured Rhodospirillaceae bacterium
AAGAGGGCGACGGCAAGAAGATTATGCCGTTCACGATCAATTTCGGGCCGCAACATCCCGCCGCGCACGGCGTTTTGCGCATGATTTTGGAAATGGACGGCGAAGTCGTCGAACGCGCCGACCCGCATATCGGCCTGCTTCACAGGGGCACGGAAAAGCTGATCGAGCATAAGACGTATCTTCAGGCGACGCCTTATTTCGACCGTTTGGATTACGTCGCGCCGTTGGGGCAGGAACACGCGTTCGTTCTGGCCGTCGAAAAACTTCTGGGGATTGTCCCGCCTTTGCGCGCGCAGTACATCCGCGTTCTGTATGCCGAAATCACCCGCATTATGAACCATATTTTGTGCCTGACGACCGCGGCCATTGACGTCGGCGCCGTCACGCCGTCTTTGTGGGGCTTCGAGGAACGCGAAATTTTGATGGAGTTTTACGAGCGCGTATCGGGCGCGCGCATGCACACGAATTATTTCCGCCCCGGAGGCGTGCATCAGGATTTACCCGACGGATTGGCCGAGGATATCCTTGCCTGGGCGAAAAGGTTTCCCAAGGTCATCGACGATATCGAAGGGCTTCTGACGACCAACCGCATTTTCCGCCAGCGCACGGTCGATATCGGCGTCGTGACGAAAGAGCAGGCGCTCGATTGGGGTTTTTCGGGGCCGATGCTGCGCGCTTCGGGCGTCGCATGGGATTTGCGCAAGGCGCAGCCTTACGACGTTTACGATAAGCTCGATTTCGATATTCCGGTCGGCAAGACGGGCGATTGTTATGCGCGGTACCTTGTGCGGATTCACGAAATGCGCCAGTCGGTGCGGATCATCCGCCAATGCCTTGAAGATATGCCGGACGGCCCCGTCATCACCGGCGACCGCAAAGTCGCGCCGCCAAGCCGCGCCGAGATGAAGACCTCGATGGAGGCGATGATCCATCACTTCAAGCTTTATTCGGAAGGGTTCCACGTTCCGGCGGGAGAAACGTACACCGTCGTCGAGACGGCGAAGGGCGAATTCGGCGTGTACCTTGTCGCCGACGGCACCAACAAGCCGTACCGCTGCCACATCCGCTCGACGGGGTTTGCGCATCTGCAGGCCATCGACGAAATTTGCAAAGGCCATATGCTGGCCGATACCGTGGCCATTGTCGGCAGCCTCGACCTTGTTTTCGGGGAGGTCGATAGATGAAAAAAACAAAAACGCCGGCCCCAGCCAAAACCAAAACAAAAACTTTCGCGTTTTCTTCCGAAGATCTCGAAAAGGCGAAGAAGATTATCGCCAAGTATCCCGCCAACCGGCAGGCCAGCGCCGTGATACCGCTTTTGGACATCGCGCAGAGGCAAAACGACAACTGGCTTTCGCAAGACGCGATGCATTACGTTGCCAAAATGCTCGATATGCCGCCCGCCCGCGTTTATGAGGTCGCGAACTTCTATACGATGTTCAACCTGAAGCCCGTCGGGAAAAACCTTGTGCAAATCTGCACAACGACGCCTTGCTGGCTGCGCGGGTCGGAAGAAATCGTCGACGCGTGCCAGAAAAAACTCGGCATCCAGATGGACGAGACGACGAAGGACGGGAAATTCACGCTGCGCGAGGTCGAATGCATCGGCGCGTGCGTCAACGCGCCCGTCGTGCAGATCAACGACGATAATTACGAAGACCTGACGCCGGAGGCGATGGAGAAAATCCTTGAGGAGCTGAAAGCGGGCAAGAAACCGGATGCGGGGTCGCAAATCGGGCGCTCGGGATCGTGCGCCAAAGACGGGCCGACGAGCTTGAAGAAGAAGGCGGGGCCCGATGCTTGACGACAGAAACCGCATATTCACAAATCTCTACGGTTTCGAAAGCTGGAACCTTGCGGCGGCGCGCCGTCGCGGCGTGTGGGACGGAGTCGCGGACATCATCAAGAAAGGCTCCGTCAAAATTATTGACGAGGTGAAAGCGTCGGGCCTGCGCGGGCGCGGCGGGGCGGGGTTTGCCACGGGCCTGAAGTGGTCGTTCATGCCGAAGCCGCAGATTTTACCGCACTACCTTGTCGTGAACGCCGACGAGTCCGAGCCCGGCACGTGCAAAGACCGCGACATTCTGCGGCACGATCCGCACCGGCTGCTTGAGGGCGCGCTTATTGCCGCGTCCGCCGTCGGCGCGCATACCGTTTATATTTATGTTCGCGGCGAATTTTTTAACGAGGCTTCGATTTTGCAGCAGGCCATCGACGAGGCTCATGCCTACGGCCTTTTGGGCAAAAACGCCGCCGGTTCGGGCTGGGATTGCGAAATTTACGTGCATCGCGGAGCAGGGGCGTATATCTGCGGCGAAGAAACCGCGCTTCTGGAAAGCCTTGAAGGCAACAAAGGCCAGCCGCGCAACAAGCCGCCGTTTCCTGCCGCCGCCGGACTTTATGCGTGCCCGACGACCGTCAACAACGTCGAGACCATCGCCTGCGTCGGCGAAATCATGCGGCGCGGCGCTGGGTGGTTTACGAGCTTCGGCAGGGCCAAAAACAGCGGCACAAAATTGTTCTGCATTTCGGGACACGTCAACCAGCCGTGCAACGTCGAAGAGACGATGAGCATTCCGTTGAAGGAGCTTATCGACAAACATGCGGGCGGCGTGCGCGGCGGGTGGGACAACTTGCTTGCCGTTATTCCCGGCGGGTCTTCGGTGCCGCTTATCCCGAAAGAGATTTGCGACACCGTGCTGATGGATTTCGACGCCTTGCGCGACGTGAAGTCGGGTCTCGGCACCGGCGGCGTCATCGTCATGGACAAATCGACCGACATCATCGCCGCCATCGCGCGCCTCAGCTTTTTCTATATGCACGAAAGCTGCGGCCAATGCACGCCGTGCCGCGAGGGCATGGGCTGGCTTGCCAGAATGATGATGCGCATGGTCGAAGGGCGCGCGACCATCGAGGAAATCGACATGATGCTCGACGTGACCAAACAAATCGAAGGCCGCACGATCTGCGCGTTCGCGGACGGCGCGGTGTGGCCTATTCAGGGACTGATACGGCACTTCAAGCCGCTAATGATCGAACGCATCGAAAAACATCGTAAGAAAGCGAGGACAGCATGACACTTTTACATTTTATCAAGAACGATTCCGAGGCGCCGAGAAAAGGCAAAGACATGACGTCGCTGGTCTGCGTCGTCGGCGATCCGAAGAAATACACAAAATCCGAAATCGACTTGCTGGAAGAGTTCGCGGCCGCCCACAAAAATTGGGACGATCGGCTCGGAACAGACAAAACCGGCGCCTTTTATGTCTATTTCGAAAAGCGCATCGATGGTACATGGCGCCGCGAAAAGGAATCGTGGGCTCAGGGTTGTTTCGTTTCGCCGACGCTGGAAGACGCTCTTGCCAAAATGTACAGGGCGTACAATCTGCCGATTCCGCCTTCGGTATTTAGAAAAGCCGCACAGCCTAACCGCGTTTTGAAAACAAATCATGGGCTGAAGGGGAGCCTGAATGCCTAAACTGGTCATTGATGGCATCGACATTGAGGTCGCGGAAGGGACGAGCGTCCTGCAGGCGTGCGCGCAGGCGGGCATCGAGATTCCGCACTTCTGCTATCACGACAAGTTGAGCGTCGCGGCAAGCTGCCGCATGTGCTTCGTCGAAATCGAAAAGACGCCGAAGCCCGTGCCGAGCTGCGCCCAAGCCTGCGCCGACGGCATGGTGGTTTATACTAGCTCGCCGATGGTCAAAAAAGCGCGCAAGGACGTGATGGAATTATTGCTTATCAACCATCCGCTCGATTGCCCGATTTGCGACCGAGGCGGCGAGTGCGATTTGCAGGATCAGGCTGTTGCTTACGGAGGTTCGTGCGGCAAGTTCAGGGAGGAAAAACGCGCGGTCGCTGAAAAAGAATTGGGGCCGCTGATTATGACGGCCATGACGCGCTGCATTCATTGCACGCGGTGCATCCGGTTTATGGACGAAATCGCGGGCGTGCCGGAGCTCGGCGGCATGGGGCGCGGCGAAAAGATGGAAATCGGAACGCATATCGCGCGCGCGCTGACGTCCGAAATGTCGGGCAATATTATCGACGTTTGCCCCGTCGGCGCGTTGAACAACAAGCCTGCGGCTTTCAGGGCGCGGCCTTGGGAATACGAAAAAACCGAAACTATCGATGTGTTCGACGCCGTCGGGTGCAATATTCGCGTCGACGTCGTCGACAACGAAGTCGTGCGCGTGTTGCCCCGATTGAACGAGGACGTGAACGAGGCGTGGATCAACGACAAGTCGCGCTTTGCCATCGACGGGCTGAAATACAAACGACTCGACCAACCTTATGTCCGCAAGGACGGGAAACTGGTTCCGGCGACGTGGGAAGAGGCTTTTTCGGCCATCGCCGCGAAACTCCGCGACTGCGCGCCTTCGCGCGTCGCGGCATTGGCCGGAAACATGGTCGATTGCGAAACCATGTTCGCGATGAAGCAATTGATGGCGGGCATCGGTTCGCCGAACATGGATTGCCGCACGGACGGCGCGGACTACGACGTTTCGACGCGCGCCGCTTATATCATGAACAGCGGCATCGCGGGTATCGAGGACGCGGACGCGATTTTGCTTATCGGTACGAATCCTAGAATCGAGGCGACCGTTATCAACGCGCGCATCCGCAAACGCTGGCTAATGGGCGGATGCCGCATCGGCCTTGTCGGCGCGCCCGTCGATTTGGGATATCCGCGCAAGTACCTTGGCAACACGCCGCAGGCGTTGGCCGATTTGAAGGAAGGCAAAGGCGAATTTGCCGCGATATTGAAGAATGCCCAAAAGCCTATGTTTATCCTTGGTGCGGGCGCATTGGCGCGCGCGGACGGAAGCGCTTTACATAGGGCTGTCAGAGAGTTAGCCGAGCACTTTAAAGCCGTTCGCGAGGATTGGAACGGGTTCAACGTCTTGCAGCTTGCGGCGTCCCGCGTGGGCGGGATCGGCCTCGATTTTCTGCCGCAGGAAGGCGGGGTCGGGACGCGGGGCATTCTTGGCGGCGGGAAGATGGACGTGCTCTGGCTTCTGGGCGTCGACGACATCGACTTCAAAAACGTCAGCAAGGCGTTCGTCGTTTATCAGGGACATCATGGCGACAAGGGCGCGGAACGCGCCGACGTGATTTTGCCGAGCGCGGCCTATACCGAGAAGACCGGCGTTTACGTCAACACCGAAGGGCGTCCGCAAATGGCCTTGCAGGCGGCCTTTCCGCCCGGCGAGGCGCGCGAGGACTGGAAAATCATTCGCGCTTTTTCGGAAACGTTTGGCGAGCCGCTGCCTTTCGACACCATTACGCAACTGCGCGTGAAAATGGTCGACTTCGCCCCGTGGATCGAAAACATAGGACACGTCGAAAAACCGGCGTGGGCGATTTTCGGATTCAGCGGGGACGTTTTGGACGTGCCTTTCGCGCCCGTCGTCGAAAACTTTTATATGACCGACCCCATAAGCCGCGCGTCGCCGACGATGGCGAAGTGCACGGAAGAAATCCTGCCCCTTCTGGCAAAGGAGGTCACGGCGTAGAACATGATCGATTATTTCCTCAACACCGTTTGGCCGTTTATCTGGCCTTTGATTTGGATAGTCATCAAGATTCTGGCGATTGTGTTTCCGTTGCTGGCGGCCGTCGCTTATCTGACGTATGCCGAGCGCAGGGTTATGGCCGCCATGCAGCTGCGGCGTGGGCCCAATGTTGTCGGGCCTTTCGGCCTGCTTCAGCCCGTCGCCGACGGCGTCAAACTTTTGGGCAAGGAAACGGTGCTGCCGACGGGCGCGAACAAAGGGATTTTCATTTTTGCGCCGATTTTGGCCTTTTTCCTGTCGCTTGTGGCGTGGGCCGTCATTCCGTTCGGCGAGGGGCTGGTGCTGGCCGACATCAACGTCGGCATTTTGTATATCGTCGCGATTTCGTCGCTCGGCGTTTACGGAATCGTTTTCGCGGGATGGTCGTCGAACTCCAAGTATTCGTTCTTGGGCGGGTTGAGGTCGGCCGCGCAGATGGTGTCGTACGAAGTTTCGACGGGGTTGGTCATCGTGTGCGTGCTGCTGCGGGCAGGGTCGTTGAATCTATCGGCCATCGTCGAGGCACAGAAGGACGGCTGGTTCGCGTTCGGGCTTTTGACGCCGATGTTCATCGTCTACATCATTTCGTCGCTGGCCGAGACCAACCGGCATCCCTTCGATTTGCCCGAAGGCGAATCCGAACTTGTGGGCGGGTTTCATACCGAATATTCAGGAATTAAGTTCGGACTGTTTTATCTGGCCGAATTCGTCAATACGTTCATCATCGCTGCCGTTGCAGCCACCGTCTTCCTGGGCGGCTGGATGCCCCTGCACTTC
>CAZQOE010000106.1:0-6103 GCA_964594935.1 uncultured Rhodospirillaceae bacterium
ATCTCTTTTGCGCTGCCCGAATATGGTCGCCGTCGCCAGCGGCAAGGGCGGTGTCGGCAAAACATGGTTTTCGATCACCCTTTGCCACGCGCTTGCCAAAATGGGCAAAAAAGCCCTTCTTTTCGACGGAGATTTCGGCCTTGCCAACGTCGATATCCAGCTCGGGCTGACTCCGGAAAGGGATTTAGGCTCGGTCGTCAGCGGAAGCCTTCCCATGAAAGCCGTCGTCACGCGTTATGCCGAGGGCAATTTCGACATTCTTCCCGGACGCTCGGGGTCGGGAAATCTCGCCACACTTGCGCCGCAAAAACTTTCCGAATTGCGCAACGATCTGATCAACATCGCCAAGAATTACGACGTCGTTATCGTCGATCTTGGCGCTGGAATCGAAAGATCGGTGCGCCAAATGGCTGGTCCTGCGGCCATAACCTATGTCGTGCTGATCGACGAGCCGACCTCTCTTACCGACGCTTACGCCTTTATTAAATTGACCCATGCCGCCAATCCGTCGTCGGATATCCGCGTCATCGTCAACATGGCGGCCAACGTCGGCGACGGGCACAAGACCTTCGAGACCATTCGCAAAGCCAGCGAAAATTTCCTTCATTATGCGCCTTCGCTGGCGGGCATCATTCGCCGCGACACGAAGGTTCGCGACGCCATATGCGCCCAAACGGCCCTTTTGACGCGATCCCCTGTCAGCGACGCGGCTAAAGACGTCGAGGCCATAGCCGCAAAGCTTAAATTTTAGAGGGAAGGGAGGCAGAGATGGGTGACATTCCTCTCGCTCCTCCAACGCCTTCTCCGTCGACGGCGGCGACGACCGCCGGAACGCCCGGCCTTGTCGCCGTCCAAGTCTCCGTCACGAACGTTCCCACAGAGCTTCAGAATCTGACGCGGACGATACAGGCCAATGCGACGCCGCTTATCGTTTCGGACGCCAATAATCTTACCTTGGCGACAATCCTCGGCAATATCACCGTGGCTTTATCGCAGCAATTGGGCGTCGCGGAAAAGCAAAGTCTTACCCAGCAGCTTATTTCTTTGATGCAAGTCCAAAGGTCTTTGACGTTGACTCTGCAACCCGGGTCTCCGCCGACGCAGGGGGCTTTGCTGTTCCCGATGGCGACGTTTCCGACTTCCATACAAAACATTCAGGGCCGCCCTTATTCCCAGGCATCAGCCGCGCAGGCGCAAAATTTGAGGGCAGGAATCGATTTTCATGCGGTGGTTTTGCCGCCTCTTCCGGCTCCGGCCGTCGTTCTGGCCGAGGCTCCTTCATCAGCGACGCTTACATCTCTTGCGGGATTGCGGCCTATAAACCCAGCCCCCGTAACCGAGAACATCTATACCGTTTTTGCGCCCTTAGCGGGGGCCAATGAATCGCCTGTCGCCAATCAACCTCAAACGAACGCTGTTCAACAAACAGTTGTTCCTCAAGCCCCATCGTCCGGCCCCGCCATCCGGCAAACCGTCGTTCTTCCGCTACAGGTTCAGCCCGCCCAACAAACGAACGTCCCACCTCCCGCACAACCGGCATATTCCCTTCCGCAAACGAACGTCCCGCCTGTTGCCCAAACGCCTGCCCCTGTTCAGCAAACGCCTGTTTCAAATATAGCGCAGGCTTCTGTTCCTGTTTCGCAAACACCCCAGACTGCTGCGCTTCAAGCGTCGATGCCTTTAAAAGAACCAAGCAGCCCGATCCCCATTCAAAAGGCGCAGGCCCCTCCAACCGCGCCCGCGTCACAAACGACCACGCCCCAAGTTCCGCCTCCCGCCGTTCCGCTCAAGGCGGCAACGCCCGTTCAGGCTGCACCTGCTCCACTTGCGTCTTTTCCGTCCGCCCCTCTTAACATCCCATCGCCGCCCCAGCCCCCGCCACAAATTTCTTCCTTGTTGATTCCCGGCAACGAAGTTTCCTTGCATGTTGTTTCCGTTCTTCCTTCCTCCACTGAAGCTGCGGCGCGGCAAGCCCAACTTCCAACACTTTTACCCAACCAAATCGTCGCGACCGTCAGCGGCACAGGAACGGACGGACAGCTTATTTTAAAAGCGGGGGACGCGACCTTTTTCGTCAAGGCGCAAATCACGGCTCCGGCAGGAACGTCGATGATCGTTTTGGTCGACGAGGTTAAAAATTCGTCCCTCGTAACGCTGCCGCAGTCGGAACAGCCTGCTTTTCCGTCGCTGCCGCAAGTTTTGGCCGCGCTCGAGCAAATTAGTCCCCGCGTTCTTCAAAACGTGATGTTGAATTTTTTGCCCCGACCGACCGACGCCTTGCCGGGATCCCTGATTTTCCTGCTCAGCGCCTTCGGCCAAGGCAACGTGCGCAACTGGCTTGGCGACAATACGGTCGATGTTCTGGCAAATTCCGGAAAATCCGGAATTGTCCGCAGCCTTTCGAAGGAGCTTGCCGGCGCGGGGCAACCGGCACAGGACGCCGTGGTGGGCGAATGGCGCTCCTACCCCATTCCTTTGTACGCGGGGCAGCAATTCCAGTCGCTGACGCTTTACGTCCACAACGACCGCGACGCGCGAAAAGAAAAATCGCAAAAAGAGGCAGTCGGAAAAATCAGGTTTTTGATCGATATGCGCCTGAGCAAGCTTGGCGCGATGCAGATTGACGGTTTTGTGCAGCAGAAAAAACTCGATATGATTTTGCGCAGCGAAAACGTCTTGCCCGAAGGTCTGCATCAGGAATTGCGCCGCGGATACATCAAGGCGCTGGATGCGGTCGGGTACGCGGGAACGCTTAATTTTCAGGTCGGGCGGCATCATTGGATGGTAATGCAGAAATCGGCGCCACCGGGAATTGTGACGTAAGGCTTAGGCCGACCTCTGGCGTTCGTGCCTCGTGCCGCCAATTTCGTCCAGCTCTATTCTTTCAAGGCGGCGTTCTTCTTTTTCAATTTCTTCGATGCGTTGTTCTTCGGCGATTTCGTAGCGTTTTTGCTCCTCAAATAGCTCGGACAATTTTTCCTGAGCCGCCATGACCGCCATCGCCGCTTCGACGCGCTCTTTTTCCAATTCGCGCCTTTTGGCGATAACGCTTTTTAAAAAGACGCCATAGGTCATGCGCGCAACATCGTCCTTTGCGGCGGCGGCTTGTTCCTGCGCCCGCAAGGCCTCGAGCTGCATAATGCGGGCTTCGATTTGCTGAAGATTTTCCATAAGATGCGCCAGATGGCGCCGCTGCTCATCGACGAACGATTTTTGCAATTTTATCAGCGTCGCAAAGCTTTTTTTCATGACGCGCCGATGCCCAGAATCTGCGACAGGCGCTTATAGGTTTCCTGAAAGTTCGTGCTTTCGTCTTTGCCTTGGCGCAAAAACTCTTCAAGCGGCGCGTAGAAATTCATCGCTTCATCAACTTCGGGATTGCTGCCGCGGCGATATGCGCCTAAGCGGATCATTTCGGCCATATTGTCGTACGCGGCCAAATGGCGGCGCGCCGTGTTGACCAAAACATTTTCGGAATCGTTGTTGCACGCCGGCATGGTTCTGGAGATGCTGCGCAGGATGTTGATGGCGGGAAAACGCCCTCTTTCCGCAATCGAACGGTCAAGAACGATATGCCCGTCAAGAATACCGCGCGCGGCGTCTGCTATCGGCTCGTTGTGATCGTCTCCGTCAACAAGCACCGTAAAAAGCCCCGTAATATTGCCTTTGCCGTGCTCGCCGGGGCCTGCGCGCTCAAGCAGCTTCGGAAGCTCGGAAAAAACAGTCGGCGGATAGCCTTTGGTCGTCGGCGGTTCACCCGCCGCAAGGCCGATTTCGCGTTGCGCCATCGCAAAGCGCGTGATGCTGTCCATCAGGCACAAAACCTGCTTGCCTTGGTCGCGGAAATACTCGGCGACCGCCAGCGTCAGAAAAGCCGCTTGCCTGCGCATCAACGGAGCCTCGTCGGAAGTCGCCACGACGACGATGCTGCGCGCCAAACCTTCCTCGCCCAAGTCGTCCAGAATAAATTCCTGAACTTCGCGGCCGCGTTCGCCGATCAGGCCGATGACCGAGACATCCGCCGATGTATAGCGGGCCGCCATCGACATCAACGTCGATTTGCCGACGCCCGAGCCGGAAAAAACGCCCATGCGCTGCCCTTGGCAAATAGTCGTAAAGGCATTGACCGACCTGACGCCCAAATCAAGCTTTCCGCCGACGCGCTGGCGCGTGTGCGCGGGCGGAGGCGGGCTGCGAACAAAACGCGGATCGACGCCGTGCGGCAACAACCCCTTGCCGTCTATCGGTTCGCCAAGCGCATTGATGACGCGCCCAAGCCATGAGGTGGTCGGAAGAATGACGGGCTGGGCATCGGCAAGTTCGACCTTGCTTCCAAGCCCGACGCCTTCCAAAGGCGCGAAGGGAAGCATGAGCGCTTTTCCGTCGCGGAAACCGACGGTCTCGCACAAAATGCGGCGTCCGCCGCGAGCTAGTACATTGCAACGACCGCCGACCGACAAACGGTTTTCTATTCCGGCGACTTCGATCAGCAATCCTTGCACGCCGACGACACGCCCAAAAACGTGAACGGAAGGGAGAGCTTCGACGCGATCAATAAGGGTTTGGACGGTCTGATTCATTTGTTAAGGGGTATTCTACTCTATTCCTACTTCTTTTTCAGGCGGTCGATAAGTAGCCGATATCCTTGATAATTTTCCTGCTGGAGAAAGCGGGCGACGCGGCCGATGGTCGTGACGCTGACGCCTGTTTCGGCATGAATTTCACGGTAGGATAATCTGCCTTCGTCCAGCATGCGGGCAATCAGCCAACGCTCGGACAAATCCTTGATTTCCTTGGGCGTGCAAATGTCCATCAGAAACCGGCGGCATTCGTCGGCGTCTTTCAACGACAATAACGCCTCGATCAAATCTTTTGTAGCCTTGACATCAGCAGGCTTACCCATGATTACTCCCATTCAATCGTGCCGGGCGGTTTGCTCGTCACGTCGTAGGTCACGCGGTTGATGCCGCGCACTTCGTTGATGATGCGCGTCGCGACCTTGGCCAAAAAAGCGTGATCAAAGGCGTAAGATTCCGCCGTCATGCCATCCACCGACGTCACGGCGCGAAGCGCAAGAACGTTATCATACGAACGCCCATCGCCCATAACGCCGACGGTTTTAACCGGCAACAAGACGGCAAACGCCTGCCAGATTTCGTCGTACAATCCCGCCTTGCGGATTTCATCGAGATAAATCGTGTCGGCCTTGCGCAAGATGGCCAGTTTTTCAGGCGAAATTTCGCCAAGAATACGGATACCAAGTCCGGGGCCCGGAAAAGGATGCCTGCCGACAAACGATTGCGGCAAGCCAAGCTCGCGGCCCAAGGCACGCACTTCGTCCTTAAACAGTTCGCGCAGCGGTTCGACAAGTTTCAAGTTCATGCGTTCGGGCAAACCGCCGACATTGTGATGCGATTTAATCGTCGCGCTCGGCCCGCCCGCAAACGAGACGCTTTCGATGACGTCCGGATACAGCGTTCCTTGAGCCAAAAAGCCGACATCCTTGATTTTATGCGCTTCGGCGTCGAACACGTCGATGAACAATTTGCCGATAATTTTGCGTTTTTTCTCGGGATCGCTGACACCCGCCAGCTCTTTTAAAAACGTTTTGCCTGCATCGGCCGCGACAAGCGGGATGTTGTAGTGCGAACGGAACAGATTCACGACTTCTTCGGATTCGCCTTCGCGCATCAGGCCAGTATCGACGAAAATGCAGGTCAGCTGATCGCCGATAGCTTCGTGAATCAACACGGCGGCCACGGCGCTGTCCACGCCGCCCGAAAGCCCACATATGACCTTGCCTTTGCCGACTTGTTTGCGGATGCGTTCGATCTCCGTCGCGCGGAACGCCTTCATGCTCCACGCGTCGCCGCAACAGCAGATTTTATGAACAAAGTTTTTCAGCAATTTCGCGCCATCCGGCGTGTGGACGACTTCGGGATGAAACTGGACGCCATAGAATTTGCGTTTTTCGTCGGCGATAAAGGCGAACGGCGCGTTTTGGCTGACGGCCACGACTTCAAAATCCGCCGGAATTTTCGTAACGCGGTCGCCGTGGCTCATCCATACTTGGTTTTGAGAACCCTGCTTCCATACGCCATCG
>CAZQOE010000107.1:0-6090 GCA_964594935.1 uncultured Rhodospirillaceae bacterium
TTCGACGGACTGCGTACCGTCAAAAAGCAAGAGCGTCAGACGCTTTTAAATTAGCATCTGACGATCTTTTCAAAAACCAAACGTTCAAACATCAGGGTCCGGTCACGGGACGACCGCCACCTCCGCCGCCCCCGAAGGCGCCAGTAGGGCCAACCACAACTTCAGGACTGGTTTCCTCTCCATACGTCATGGCCTTGCTTCTTGCCGCGGCCATAGCGCCTGTCATGATGTGACGTTCGATCAGAAGATCCTGTTCAAACCTTTCCGGCGCATCAAGGGCAGCGGCCATCAGCTGTTCCCTGACGGTAACGCCCAGCGTGTTCAGGTAATTTATATATTCGAACGAATCCATCCGGTAGGCCATGTCGGCGCGGGCCCTCAGCGTACTGCGGCCATTTGTTTCGCAATCCGTCAATGCTTGAGCGGAGATAATGTGCCGGATTTCATGATCGACCTTGCACCGGTTCTGTTGTGCCAGGTGGCGTCCTACGCCGTCCGGATATTGCACACGTTCTTCAAAGAAATGCCAACAGTTGGCGACAAGCCTGCTGTCGTGCGTTTCGTGCAGCATGGCTTTGTTAAGAACATCCGTAGCGTCTTCTTTTGTTTCGCTGGTAATGAGCAATGGGCTCGCGTTTTGCGTGATGTTCTGGCAAAAGCCCGCCGCCGCATATATCGGGGCATATTTGTCGCTATTAAGTTTGGAGGGAAGACGAACATTCACCCGCCCTTCGCCCGTTGTCGCCGGCGCCATGTCGTTGGGTGCGATGTATTGTAACGGCCCAAGAAGAGATTCGAGCGAGCGGTCTGTCCGCACATATTTTTTAGAATAACCGCTCTTGCATGTGCTCATTCTGGAATTAAGATAACCTTCGGGATCTATCGGTTCCTGAACGGGGGGGAAACTTTCTCCGGTAGTCGGATCCACATCCGTTACTGTAATTGTCTGGGCATAAGTTGGATTAAAACCGTTTTCACATCTTTTGACATAGGCCTCGCCTATCGCAGTAACTCTTGGATCTCCAACCGTTCTTGCGGTTGCGCTTTTCCAAGACATCTCTATTGTCCTTAACATATCCCACATCGCCGTGCCGATCGTAGCTGTAACGCCAACGTCTGTACCTGCCTCTGTCACGTCTTTAATTTGGGTCGGGGAAACAAGCAGAGCGCCGAACGGCCCGTTCTTTGCATTATTTACAAGAGCGGTAACATTTGTTCTGCTGTCTGGCGCAGGGCCAAGCGCATAATTGACTACATTTATTTCTGTTCCGCTGCTTCCCAAAAACGAGTTGCGGAGAATGGTGTTCGTGTTGAAATAGGAAGTTGCCACGCCCCTTCCTTTGGTGCTTGTCGCGCTTCCAAAAATGTGGCCTGTGCTGCAAGTCGTCGGGTCGTCCTGCGTATAACACCCGCCGACTTCCGACATAATCCATCTCAACATATTATTTGTGTTGTAATTAGCGTCGGCTGGCTGCGTATAACTTAAAAAAGCATTGGTGTTATAATTATAATCAAACAAAAACCCCGTCGCGTCTTGCCCCTTTATGCTGTTTCCGGTGATGCCGCCTTGAATATTACCCAAGTGGTAATTCAAAACATCGTCGTCGTCGTCCCTGACGTAAATCGCTTGCGCGTGCGCGGCTTGCGCGAGAGAGGCGAACAAGACGGCGCTTGAGGCCAAGGTGAGAAGGAGATTTTTGTTTTTCTTTTGCATCGTCCGCTCCTGCGCAAAAAAGGTATCGAGAAATAAAAGACAATCCCTCATGTAAAATGTAGCGTCTTTGTCTTACCATCCGGGTGATTCTTTGTCATACCCATATTACCCGTAAAATGGTTATTTCAATCTTAATTAACGGCGGATTCCGGATATTTTCTTCCAAATATTTTTGTTGTGTTTCAGCGCGTTAGGGTTTCGTTTCGGGTTGTTCCCGATTTTTCGCTCACAGGTTTTCCGTATTGTCAAGGTTAATAATTTGGAGTATAGTCACCGACAGTCCTTTAGTGTATGTGGCGTGATCCTTTTGGATTCCGCGTTTCGGGTCGTTTAAAGGGAGATGCCGTTTCGATGGCTGGAGTCGTTAATACCGTCAGTTTGTCTTTGGGGGCTTCCGCGAGCGTAAGCGCCCCCGCGCCTGCCCCTGCGCCGGAATCTACCGCTTCGGTGACCGCATCGAGCGCGGCCATTCGCAACCCGCAAGTCATTCAGGATCCGGTCGCCGGATTCATCACCCAATACGTCGACATGAACAGCGGGCAGATTGTGTCTCAGGCGCCGTCGACGATAGCCGTCGCCTATCTTCGCCAAGGGCTGTCGGCGAACGGCATGCCGAAACAGGGCGCCGAACCCATGTCGGTCACAGCCTGATAATTTCTCGATTGGATGTATGGGGCGCGTTTCGCGCCCTTTTTATTTTATCTGATGCTCGTTTCTTCCGGCGCGCTGGCCGTCACGGGCATCGGGCCGGCGGGCGTGTTGAGCGCGCTGCCTTTATTGGTTATGAAATCCAGCTGCTTTGAAAACCCCAAAGACTTGATGGCGTTTTGAAGGGCCGTGAGCGTCTGCCGGTCGCTTTGAATCGCGTCGAGCTGCTGCTTTTTATACGCGTCCAACGCCGCGCAGGCCGCCGCTTCTTCCGGCGTCTTTTCGGGCTGTTTTTTCTCTTCCGCCATTTTCCGCATCGCTTCATGGCCCTTTTTCAAGGCCGACGGGCGGTCGGGGGAAGGAACGGGGGTCACGCTTTGCGCCGGTAAGAAGGTCATGCGCACCCGAAGCGGCGAGGTTGCGATGTCGTCGTCCTCCAGCTTTGAAAAGACGTTTTTCGCGGACGGGGCCAGCCATCTCTTTTCCGGCAAGCGGACTTCGCCGGGTTTTAACGTCGGAGAAAGACGGATTTTTTTGTCGTCTTCGTCCTCGGTCGTGCTGACCAAGAGATTAAACCCTTTGTTCAGCCCCGGCATCGCGGGCGGCGAAAGGGCCGCGACGGCGGGATCGATTTTCGGCACGGCGATAACGGGAGTAGGCTTTGCGGCGGGTTCTTCTTTCTTTTCGGATTCGGCGGGTTCTTCTTTCGGGACGATCCCGCGGCGGATATTGGATTCGTATGTTTTGGACGACATCCACCGGCCCGTCTCGAACGCGAAGGGCTCTTCAAAAGCAAAAGCGGGCGCGGCGACGCACGCCAGACCAAGCCCCGCGACGACGGCCTTACCCGCCAGACCTTTTATATGAAAAACACCACGCACGTTTTCGGCTCCAAAGCGTCCCTGAACCTTGGGGACACTTTAAATTTTACGCCAACATGCCTAATAAAGTCTGAACGCTTCCGCGCTTTAAAACCAAGGGGTTAAGCGGAATTAGGCCCCCATCGATTTTGCTAAAATTGCGCCTAACCGCTCGCTGAAAGCGTTGGCGTCGGACAGCGTTTCGCCGTCCAGAAGCCGCGCCTGATCGAACAGAAGCCAGACGGCGTTTTTCAGGTCGTCGGCCGCGCCGGAGTCTTTGGCGCGCGCGGCCATTTGGACCATGAGCGGATGCTTCGGGTTGATTTCGAAGATGCGCTTGCTGGGCGTCCGGATTTGGTTGTGTTGTTTCAGAAATTTTTCGAGATGGATGTCGAGGTCGCCTTCGTCCGCCGACAGGCAGACGGGGCTTGTGGTCAGGCGGTCCGACGCGCGCACGTCCTTGACCGCGTCGCCGAGCGTGAGCTTGATGAGCGCGATAAGGTCAGCGGGCGCTTCGGGGGATTTTTTCTCTTCTTCTTTCTTGTTTTCCTCGCCGTCGATTTTACCAAGCTCCTCGCCCGAGCGCGTGACGGATTTGAACGCCTTGCCTTCGAAGTCGCCGAGCGCGCCCGGCCAGAAATCGTCGACCGTTTCCGTCAGAAGCAGGACCTCGACGCCTTTGGACGCGAAGCCTTCGATGTGCGGGTTGCGCCGGAGCTTTTCGACGCTTTCGCCGCAGATGTAATAGATGGACTCCTGCCCTTTTTTCATCCGCTTGACGTAATCGGCCAGAGACACAAGCCCCTCGCCCGCCGTCGAACGGCAGCGCACGAGCTTGGCGATTTCGGCGCGGTGTTCGATGTCTTCGTACAGGCCTTCTTTGATGACCGCGCCGAAGTTGTCCCAAATTTTGGCGTAGTCTTCGGGGATGTCTTTGGCGAATTTGGTCAGTTCGGACAAAACGCGCTTGGTCACGCCTTGCCTGATTTTGGCGAGCATCGGGTTGTTTTGCAGCATTTCGCGGCTGACGTTGAGCGGCAGGTCTTCGCTGTCCACGACGCCGCGCATGAACCGCAGCCACGGCGGAACAAGGCCTTCGGCATGGTCGGTGATAAACACGCGCTTGACGTAGAGCTTGACGCCGTGCGCGCGCTTGGGATCGAAAAGGTCGAAGGGGCGCATGCCCGGGACGAAAAGCAGCGACGTATATTCGATTTTGCCTTCGGCCCGCCAATGGAGCGTAAGCGCCGCGTCGTCGAACGCGTGCGCGGCGTGGTGGTAGAATTCCTTGTACTGCTCGGCGGAAATGTCGTTTTTGGGGCGCATCCACAACGCGCCCGCGCGGTTGGCGGGTTTTTCGCCTCCTTCGACGAATACGGGAATGGCGATGTGGTCGGAATATTTGGCGATGATGGCCTTGAGGCGTTCGACGTTCAGATAGTCGTCTTCGCCCTGCTTGAGATAGACGACGACCTCTGTTCCGCGATCGGCCTTGTCGCCTTCTTCGATGGTGAATTCGCCACGCCCGTCGGATTCCCATGTCCAGCTTTCGCTGCTTCCGGCTTTGCGCGAACGGACCTCGACCGCTTGGGCGACCATGAAGGCGGCATAGAACCCGACGCCGAATTGCCCGATTTGGGTGAGGTCTTTTTTGTCCTTGATTTGCTCGAGGAACGCCGCCGTGCCGGAACGGGCGATGGTGCCGAGATTTTCGACCAGCTCATCCCGCGTCATGCCGATGCCGTTGTCGGAAACCGTGAGGGTGCGGGCCTTTTTGTCGACCGTGACGGAAATTTTGAAATCGGGTTCGCCGTCGATCAATTCGGGTCGGGTGAGGGCTTCGTAGCGCAGGCGATCGCAGGCGTCGGACGCGTTGGAGATAAGCTCTCGCAAAAACACTTCTTTTTCGCTGTAAAGCGAGTGGACGACGATGTCCAGAAGGCGGCTGACTTCGGCGCGGAAATGCATGTGTTCGGCGGACATAGGGGAACCCGTCAATTTGGTAAAACAAGGAGAATGTGGAAAATATGGGGGTTAAAGCCCGTTTTGCCAAGATGTGAATAGCTGTTTATTTGCAGGAAAAGACGGGGTATACCGTCCCGTCTTCCAAGGTGGGGGGATGGCCGAGTGCCCGCGAGCGTAGGCGAGCATACTTTTTGCTTCAACCACGAGGCATAAGGGAAGTAGTTAAGTTTAGATATGCGGAGAGGTGGCCGAGTGGTTGAAGGCGCACGCCTGGAAAGTGTGTAAACGAGCAATCGTTTCGTGGGTTCGAATCCCATCCTCTCCGCCATTTTATTGATAGTTATATAATACTATCAATAAGATAGATATAAAGAATGGGGCTAGTCCCACAACTAGTCCCACAAGGCTACATTCAACGAGGCGACGCGAGTGGAAACAAATTGTTTGTTGTTTTCATTCAAAAACGATTCGCGAGTCTCGCTTTCGTACTGCTTAAGAAATTCAAACTTGGATTTCTCGTATTGCTCTAAAAACTCTTCCGGCTCTTTTTTCCTTCTTTATGGCCTCCGAAAATTCATGGGCAAAGAGACACGTAGTTAAAACAAGTTTGTTTATCTTCACCCAAGGCGTCGGAAAATTCGCGGCAGCCCGCCTTACCCTATTGTTTGCAATGCTATGTGCTTGAAAAAGCCCCTTTCCTGATATGGGCAATCTATTGAAATATAAGCAGGTTAGTGAACATACTCCCCATAGTGGGGTTGTTATTTCATGTTAGTTTAACATGGCTTCAATGCGGTGTAATTGAGGCGTTTATTCGTCCTTGGATTTCCACCGCGATAATATTTTATTATGACTGAGCGGGCAGGATAGTGTTAGGAAGCGTCGTTATTTTCCGTTATTTTA
>CAZQOE010000108.1:0-6083 GCA_964594935.1 uncultured Rhodospirillaceae bacterium
GTTGTCGCGCAGATAATCGAAACCGAACTCGTTGTTCGTGCCATAAGTGATGTCGGCGGCATAGGCGGCGCGGCGTTGGTCGTCGTCCAGTCCGTGCACGATGCAGCCAACCGTAAGTCCCAGAAAATTGTGGATGCGCCCCATCCACGCGCTATCGCGTTTTGCCAGATAGTCGTTGACGGTGACGATGTGGACGCCCTTGCCCGATAAGCCGTTGAGGTAGCTGGGTAGAACGGCAACCAGCGTTTTGCCTTCGCCCGTTCTCATTTCCGAAATTTTACCCTGGTGCAGAACAATGCCACCGCGGAGCTGTACATCGAAGGGGCGTTGTCCTAAAACGCGCCACGCGGCCTCACGGACTGTCGCAAAGGCTTCCGGCAACAAATCATCTAGTGCTTCACCCTTTGCTAAGCGGTCGCGAAATTCTGCCGTTTTGGCCCGAAGCCCCTCGTCGGACAGGGCCTTCATTTGCGGCTCTAAAGCGTTAATGCGGGCGATCTGGGGGGTCTGTGCTTGCAGAACGCGGTCGTTATGAGAACCAAACAGCTTACGGACGATGGAAGAGATCATTTAAATAGCCAAAAGTCAGGGAAAACCACACTCTGTGCCCTTTAAATGGCTGTTTTAGGGCGAAAATGCAAGAGAATGCAGCAGATTCTTTGGGGGATAAGAAAAACCCCGTCCTTTGGGGTTTGACGGGGTTAATCTTGCCTGTATTTCAGGGTTTTTACTGGATCGTTCCTTTTGTGCCGCGCACGATCCAAGCGCCGTCATGTTCTTCGATCGCCGTGACTGTGCCAATCCCCGAAACCTTGTCTCCGACGACAATTTCCGTCAACTCGGTCGATGCGGCGCTTTTTGCGACCCAGGCATGACCCATTGAAACGGCCCGCAGAACCAGCGTGCTAACCGGTTTGGCGGCGGGCCTGTTTGCTTTTTGCACAACCTTACGCACCGCTTTCGGTTTTGCGGGCGCGACCGTCGTTGCCGCAGAGGACTCTTCGGTTCCGCTTGATATTGCCGCCGCTGTTGTTTCGGCGGGAATGGCTGCCGGAGCCGCCTTTGCTGCCGCGAGCTGTTGCTCAAGTTTGTCGATCTTTGCCTGCAATTCTTTTGTCGCGGCAGGGACGGAAGCTTGGGCGCTTGATGCCGCGGCAAGAGAAGCCGTCATCTGGCTAACTTGCTGGTTGGCTTGGTCCAGAGCTTTTTGCAGCGTTTCGACGCGCGCCGTCAACGTTTCGATCCGATGATCGTTTACGACAGGCGCGGGTGTCGGGATCGCTCCAACCGGCGCGGGCAAAGCGGCGATCGGAGAAGGGGCGGCTTCATAGTTTGGCGCACTTTGGGGAAGGTTTTCGATGGGCTTGTATTGTGAAGCGGGCGTTTCCGGCAAGGAAGGAGGAGCGCTGGAAGAAGCATCCAAAGAAGCCGTCGCGGAGGCGGCCCCATCAGTCTGTGCAACCGAATCCGTTTTAGGCGTGACGGAGGGCGTTGTGCTTTCGTCTGTTTTTACCGTCGAGGGCGCGGGGGCGGGCAAGGAAGGCAAAGAGAGGCCGCCGGATATAGCTTTGGTGATCGGCGGGGGCAAAGATATCGCGGCGCCGCCCGTCAACTGCCACCAAGCGACAGATCCCAGCAAAAGAATCCCGCCCAAAGCAGCGGCAATCGGTAAAAAAGGAGACCGACGCAAAGGTTTTTCGGTCGGCTGATCTTCCGATGAGGCTTCGTCCGAAAATTCGTAGTTTCGTTCGTCTTCCGATGCAGGCTCGCCCGTCGTATCCTGCGCTTCCTGTACGGCGTCGTTTTCTCCAGCCGCTTCTTCGACGGCTGGGGTGGCTTCTTCCTGCTGATCGTGCGGTTCAGCGCCAGAGGTATCAGTCATAAGCTACTCCTTGCGATTATATACCAGGAAGAACGCCCGGGCTTTTTAAGGCTACTATCTGTAACCTTGTTGATTGTAAGACGGGGCGTACGACCGGTTGGATTGGTAACCCCCAGTATAGCCCGGAGACATGTAATTTGGATAGGGGACACTTCCTGCGCCGAGAGAAGGGTCTTGATAGTTGTTCATACCTGCGCCTGCACCAGCGGGAACGCCGGAAGCTCCGCCGGGGGCTGAATATCCGACAGGATATCCTCCCGGAGGAACAACGGCCTGATTTTGTAGGAGGGCCTGTTGTTCAGCGGACAGAGGTTCCTTGACGGGCGTGAGAAAGAACATGCCAAAGGGAGTTCCCGCGGCAACCCGGATAAGCGGCCTGGTCAAGTTGGCCTGCTGTTGGAAGAATTGCCCCATCGTATTGGCGGCGCCGCCCAGCCCCTCATACATACCCTGCTCTATGCCTTTTTCCGCTTGGGTGACGATTGTGGTTGTGCCACTTGTCGTGATTGTCGTGTTTCCCTGCGACATTGCCGAGCCGATGCCTTCCAAAAAGCTTGCCGCCGCCGGAAGAACAACGCGCGCGAAATAACGCTCATCGACTTCAGTCGCCATGCCGCCCAACGTCGTATCGGGATCAAGCGCAATAGCGCTGATCGTGTAATCTTTCCCCTTCTTATCCGCCAGAGAGAACCTCATCACAAGATACTTTTCATAGCCTTGCAGGGCCTGAAACGAACCTATAGCCCGAGCGCCGGCTAGGGGGCCTGAAACGATTTGGGCAAGGATGGGGCCCGGAACGTCGGAGTTTGCTTCGGTCAACAGCTGGGCATAACTGACGGTTCCGGCGCTAACAACAGTTTTCTGCGTTGCCTTAGGGGCCTCGGGGGCTTGTGCGGCCGCCGCGGCTTTATCGAGCTTATCTTGGTCGGCTTTTGCCTCCGCGTCGTCTGAAACCTTGACGTTTTTGATTCCTTGGGGAGCCCAACTCTTCATCAGCTCCTGCATTTCGCGTTGCATGGCTTCGGCCAGGGAATTATCAAATTGCTCGGGCTGGCGCTGTTGAACCTGCTGGGCCTGAAACTGCTGTTGTTGCTGAACCTGCTTTTTCAACGATTCCGTTTCTGCGCGAAGCTCTTTGAGGGGGTCGTCCCTTCTATCATTGCCGCCAAAGCCGCTGACGTCCGTCGGTTGTCCAAGGGGTGTGGGAATAGCGCTGCCGCCGCTTGCAATGGCTTGCTGGGCGCGCTCGACATTGGCCATTTCGGTCTGCTGCCGCATGTAGGGAGAGGCCGCGCCGCCAGGTGCTTCTTTAATAGATGGCGGCCTGCTAAGGCGCGCGCTCTCGAGGTCCGTTTTGTTGCCGCCGAAGAAATTAATAGCGCCTGCTCCGACCGCAAAAACCGCGATAACAAGAACCATGAATTTAAAAAGAGGCTTTGTCCGCCAGGCTTCGGCCAGATTTTGGGAGGCGCCCTTGCTGGGCTCGGGCCCGCTTGGCGTCGCGGATTCGATTTCGGCCTCGGCAAAGTCGTCGTTGTTTTCTGTTTCAAAATTATTTGTCATGATCTTCGTCTCTCAAAATCTGAGCGCGCACCATAGCGCCATTATCGGACATCAGAAGAACAGGGGCCGTGCCGATCTCATAAACGTTTGTACCATCGGCCGAGGCTACGCTTGCGTTCCACGCCGGAGACAACAGAGTCAGCGGCGTCCGCACATAGACTTTGTCCCCTAGGCCCCAGGCCTTGCTGCGCGAATCAAGGCCGCTGATTTTTAGCCGTTTAGCACTGCCCGGTGCGGCATTTTCAAGAATCAAGGTCAGTGTTTCATCCCCGGCCGTGAGTCGCGGGCGGCTAATGATCTGAGGCTTGGCCCCTGGCCCCATTTTTCCGATACGTGCGTCATAGCGCAAATCGACGGACGGCCCTCCCGAAGAAAGCCTGAAAATCACGGGGGTTGGCAAATCTTTTAACAAAACAGAGAGGTCTCCGACGCCAACCCGAGTCAGCGGCATAATCCGTACGACGTGCGTGCCTCCGACAGCAGACGTTGGAGTCACTTCAAAATTGCCGCCGACGCCTACATCCAAAATAGGCCAAGGCTCGCCCGTCGCGTCAACGATTGTGATCGTTGTTACAAAACCCGGATTGAGGTTTACTAATGGCGGTTCGACCCCCGGATCAAGGGATACGGTCGAAATACGTGTCAGCCCCTTTGGCGTTCCTTCATAAGGAGGAAGCGAGGCGTCCTGCGTCTGCTGGAGGCGTTTCATAAAATCCCTGATCTGGTCAGGGGATAAGGGCATTAATCCGCTTGCGGCCCTATCGAACGACTTGATATTATGGTCTAATTCGCGTTTGCGTATCTCGGCATCGGCATCGTTTTGGGCTTGGGCGGCCGCTTGTTCTGCCTGTGCCGCCAACTGATTCGCGTCTGTAGAAAACGCGGGCGCGGGCGGCGGTGAAGGAATGTCGATTCCCGAAGAAGTCGAAACAGAGGCTCCGGGCTTTGCCATTGTCGGAAAAGAGGCCTGAGCGATAGATGCTGTTACAGCGCTTGTATCAGCGGCTGGCGCGGCATAAGCGGAAAGGGCGCCCCCCGAAAAAGTCAGCAACGCGCCGACCGTCAACAGGGAAAGCGGCCTCGGTTTTGACCGAAAATCAAGAAGCTTTTTCGCCAAAGAACATCCCCAAAGGTGATAACAAATCCGTCTGAATCTAATTGTTTGACCATATGAAAGTTAATAGTAAGTTTATGGCAGCCGTTTCTTTTGCAATTCGGCCCCGGGATGGCAAGAAAAATCGAAAAGGGGCGGTAGAATCTGGGTTTAAAATTAACCAAAAGGGGGTGTTTATGACCACCGTTCATGTCGTTTTGCTATACGCGGGCATCCTCGGCCTTCTCTTGGTCGTTCTTTCCTTTAACATGATGAAAAACTGGGTTCGCAGCGTTGGCGAAGAGGCTCAAAGCGATCCGGATTTACGCCGCGCCGAAGCCCTTGTCGGCAGTTTTACGGATTACGTTCCGTTAACCCTGTTGCTTACCGCTGGAATTGAGAGTTTTGGCGCTCCGGCTTGGGTGGTTCACGCGCTTGGGATTCTTTTGGTAGCGGCTCGCCTCATGCATGCTTTTGGCAGCAACCGCACGCGGGGGGCAGACGTCCTGCGCTTTCTTGGTGCGCAAGCGACGTATCTGGTTCTAACCATTGCTAGCTTCGGGTGCTTGTATTTTTATGCGATGCCGTCCTTGGCCCTAGTTTTTTAGGCGCAACCAACGGCCTAGATTTTTTGTTAAAAAGCCATCGCACGTGAAGCGCGCTTGCCCAGATTCAATCTTCGCGGGAGTGCGCTTTTTATGAGCATCCCTGCGCCCTGCGGGCTTGGTTCGCTAAGGAAAACTCTAGTTTTGAAGGAGGCGGCGCAGAAGCTCCACGTCTTCGCGGAAGGCCGCGTCATAAGCCGAAAGTTCTTCAATTTTGCGGACGGCATGAATAACGGTCGTGTGATCGCGTCCGCCGAATTTACGGCCAATCTCGGGCAAAGAACGCGGAGTCAGTTGTTTTGCCAGATACATGGCAACCTGACGCGGGCGCGCTACGGCGCGTGCGCGCCGAGCTGAATGCATATCGGCGACGCGAACGTTGTAATGTTCCGCTACCTTCTTTTGAATTTCGTCGATCGTGATCCGCCGTTCGGATGCGCGCAGCATGTCGGATAACACTTCCTGCGTCATTTCAAGCGATATCGTGCGACCAACAAGCTGCGCATGCGCGACGATGCGGTTTAAGGCGCCCTCAAGTTCGCGCACGTTCGAGGCAATCTTGTGAGCCAAAAACTCCATGACTTTATCGGGCACCGGACAACCGAGTTTTTCGGCCTTTGCGTGCAGGATGCCTAAACGCAGCTCGTAATTGACGGGGTGCAAATCGGCGACAAGGCCCCAGCCAAGACGCGACCGCAGACGCTCTTCCATGCGGTCAAGGTCCTGCGGCGATTTATCGGCGGAAATGATGACCTGACGGTTGCGGTCGACCAGCGCGTTAAAGGTGTGAAAAAATTCTTCCTGCGTCGTGTCCTTGCCGCCGATGAACTGAACGTCGTCGATCATCAATACGTCAACCGAACGGAACTGCTCTTTGAAAGACACGGTGTCCTTAAACCGCAAGGCCCGCACAAACTGGTACATGAACTTTTCCGCCGAC
>CAZQOE010000109.1:0-6043 GCA_964594935.1 uncultured Rhodospirillaceae bacterium
CTTGCAAAGAGCATATTTGCCCCAGCGCTTTGTCACTTCCTCGTAAAGGTTCGGCAACGCATTCAACCCGCCGCTAACAACGATAATATCGGGATCAAAGCTGTGCAACACGACAACCATCGCGCGGGCAACAAACGTGTAGTAGAAAGCCAAAACCTTCAAAGCTCCCGCATCGCCTTTTTGAGCCAAAGCGCCGATCTGCTTGGCGTCGGCCTCCTGCCCTGTCTGTTCCTTATAAAGCCGCGCCAACGCAGGACCAGAGATATAGGTTTCAATGCAATCCGCGCCGCCGCATCCGCAGGTGCGGAATTCCCTCTTCTCATCCTTATCACGTGGCATCTGCAAATGCCCGATCTCGCCGCACAATCCGTTCGCGCCAGCGATAATGCGCCCGTTTACGACATACCCGCCCCCGACCCCCGTGCCCAATATCAGGCATAAAACGGTGCCGAAATTCTTGCCCGCACCTTCGACGGCCTCGGCCAAGGCGGCGCAGGTGGCATCATTCCCAAATACAACTTTCATTCCTAAATGGCGCTCAAGATCGTCCCGCAAAGGCATATTTCTCAAACAGGGAATATTCGGAACAATTCCCATAACGCCTGTTTTTTGGTCGAAAGACCCGCAAACACCGAAGCCGATTTTCTTCGGCCTCTGGCCACTATTGCCAAGCTCATCGACGATGACGCGGCACGTTTCCAGAAAAGCTTCATAAGTCTCCGGCGTCTTCCGCACGATTTGGGCGATCTCCTTGCCCCCGGCATCGAACGCCGCACCAGCGATTTTTGTTCCGCCGATATCAAGCCCGATAAATGTTTTCATGCTTTATCCCTCAAACTTTTCAGAACATACAGCCGCAAGGCGCTGGACAAATTTCCCTTTCGCGAAGCGTCGACGCGCGCCACGATTTGGGTCAACGAAACGCTTTCCCTTAAAGCGATAGCCTTAAGTTCGTCCCAGAATTCTGGCTCCAGAGAAATGCTTGTATTGTGTCGCGCGATGCGGATGGATCGTTTCATGTCCGATTTTTCGCATATTTTTCAGCCGCCTACAATCAGACTGTGCTTTCGTATGGATTTTAGGGGCCCAAAAGCATAAAATGGCTCGCGAATCCAAGGGGCCTTAAGCCCCGTTTTTCAGGGCCTATTAATGCTCATATTGAGCATAACCTAGGGAGCAGGAATGGGAGCACTTCCCCCCAAAACCGCCGAAGCTTTACGGCGAACCGCCGCTCTTTACGAGCGCGTAAACAAAATCATTCCCGAAATGGAATGGACGGCGATGGTCGACGACATCGACGCCATCCTTCGCTTAAAAAAAGAACGAAATGCCATTATCCTCGCACACAACTATATGCGGCCCGAAATTTTCCACGGCGTCGCCGACAGTTGCGGGGATTCCCTCGCGTTGGCCCGAGAAGCGGCAAAAGCCGATGCCGATGTCATTCTAATGGCAGGCGTCCATTTCATGGCCGAAACCGCAAAACTTCTAAACCCGTCCAAAACAGTTCTTATTCCGGATTTAAAGGCCGGATGTTCGCTGGCAGAATCCATCACGGCTCAAGACGTGCGCGACATGCGCAACCGTTATCCAAATACGCCTATCGTCACCTACGTCAACACCTCGGCTGCGGTCAAAGCGGAATCCGATATCTGCTGCACGTCCGGCAACGCCAAGAAAATCGTCGAATCCTTGGGCGTGCCGCAAGTCATCATGCTTCCCGATGAATATCTGGCGCAGAACATAGCCAAAGAAACAAAGGTCAAAATCATCACATGGAAGGGCCATTGCGAAGTCCACGAGCGCTTCTCGGCTGCCGATGTTACCCTGTTCCGGCAGCAAAACCCGGGCGTCGTCGTTCTGGCGCATCCCGAATGCCCGCCCGAAGTCGTCGCCGTCTCCAATTTTGCTGGCTCGACGTCGGCCATGATCGATTGGGTAACGAAGCACAAGCCGCCCCGCGCCGTCCTTCTGACCGAATGTTCGATGAGCGACAATATATCGGTCAACAACCCTCAAACAACCTTCGTGCGCCCCTGCCAGCTTTGCCCGCACATGAAGCGCATCACGCTGGCGAACATCCGTCAATCGCTTGAAAACATGGAATATGAAGTGACTGTTCCCGACGCTATAGCCTCCCCTGCCCGCCGCGCCGTCGAACGCATGATATCGGTGAAATAATGAAACCCGTCATTCTCGGCGCAGGTCTTGCTGGATTGTCCTCGGCGTTGGCTTTGGCCCCGACGCCCGTCGTCGTCGTTTCGCCCTGCGTGCTTGGCGACGGATGCAGCAGCGCATGGGCCCAAGGAGGAATCGCAGCGGCGGTCGGCGCGGACGACAAAGCCGAACTTCACGCGCAGGACACTCTTGCGGCCGGAAACGGATTAAACGATTCTGACATCGTCCGCCAAACGACGAACGACGGAGCCGCGATTATCGAACGGCTGACGAAGCAAGGCGTCGTCTTCGACCGCGACGCGCAAGGCAAGCTTCTTTTGGGATTGGAAGCCGCCCACGGCAAGCGCCGCATCGTCCACGCCAAGGACGCGACGGGCGCGGCGGTCATGCTGGCACTTATCAAGGCCGCGCGCGCAACGCCGTCCATCGAAATCATCGAATACGCGCGGACGGTGGATTTGCTCGTCAAGGACGGCGCCATTGCCGGAGTCGTCCTGCGCAAAATGGGAAAGGAAATCGTCCTCCAAACCAGTTGCGTCGTGCTGGCGACAGGCGGCGCGGCAGCCTTATGGCGCGACACGACGAACCCGCACGAAAACTGGGGCGGAGGCTTGGCCCTTGCCGCGCGGGCGGGCGCAACGCTTGGCGACCTCGAATTCATGCAATTTCACCCGACAGCCATCGACATTGGCCGCGACCCGATGCCGTTGGCTAGCGAGGCCCTACGCGGCGAAGGAGCCGTCCTTATCAACGAAAAAGGCGAAACTTTCACCGACGTGCTCCAACGGCGCGATATCGTAACCCGCGCCATTTGGGACCAGATATCCAAAGGCCACAACGTATATCTGGACGCGCGTCAAGCATTGGGCGCAAGTTTTGCCGATCGTTTCCCGACTATTTACGCCACCTGCATCTCGGCGCGCATCGATCCTGCCACGACGCCCATTCCCGTCCGCCCCGCCGCCCATTACCACATGGGCGGGGTTTTGACGGACGCCCACGGGCGCACCGACGTCACAGGACTTTGGGCTTGTGGCGAAGTCGCCTGCACGGGCTTTCATGGCGCAAACAGATTAGCCAGCAACTCCCTGCTGGAAGCCGCGAGCTTCGGCGACCGCGTGGCCGTAGATATAAGGAATTCCGAAATTCTGGACACGCAGATCTCGGGCATTCCCGCCATAGAACCAAAACCAGGCACAGACAGCGCGCCGGAACAAAAATCATCAATCCGCGCAACGATGTCCGACGACGTAGGCGTTATCCGCGACAAAGCAGGATTGACGCGGGCCGTCGATTTATTATCGCCTTTGGCCGAAAAATCGGATATGGCATTGGTCGGTCTGATGATCGCGACGAGCGCCTTGCGGCGCGAGGAAAGCCGGGGGGCCCACTTCCGGCGCGATTTTCCGCAGACCGACGCCGTAGGCAAGCGCTCCCGCTTCCGGCTTTCAGATATCTAATATTTAGGGTTTCCGATGTCTCTGACCTCCCTGCCCGACAATTTTCTGATGCCGCTGGTCGAAAACGCCCTGCGCGAGGATCTCGGCAGCGTCGGAGACATCACGACCGACGCCATTATTCCGGTGGACTTAAAAAGCCATGGGACAATCAATACGCGTGAGGCAGGCGTTGTCGCGGGACTGGGTCTGGCAAGGCTGGCCTTTCGGGCGCTCGACAGCAATGTTGTTTTTGCGCTGCTGAAAAAAGACGGCGATATCGTGAAGGCCGGAGACGACCTTGCCAAAATCGAAGGCAAAGCCCGCGCCATCCTGTCGGCCGAGCGCGTCGCCCTCAATTTCCTGTGCCATCTCAGCGGCATCGCCAGCGAAACGCACAAGCTTGTCGAAGCCGTCAAACCTCATAAAGCCCGCATCTTCTGCACAAGAAAGACCAACCCGGGCCTGCGTCTTGTCGAAAAATACGCGGTACGGGCTGGCGGAGGAAGCAACCACCGCTTCGGCCTTTATGACGCCGTCCAACCATATCGCGATGTCGGGCGGCATCAAGCCGGCGCTCGAACGCGTACGTACAGCAGTGGGCCAAACCGTCAAAATCGAACTCGAAGTCGATACGCTCGAACAGCTCGACGAAGCGCTGGCGCTCCTCCCCACCCTTCCCGTCGACGCCGTTCTGCTCGACAACATGACCGTGCCGATGCTGAAAACCGCCGTCGAAAAGATTGCGGGAAGAATTATCGCGGAAGCTTCGGGCGGCGTTACGCTTAAAAACGTTGCCGATATCGCCGCAGCGGGTGTGGACGTCATTTCGGTGGGCTGGATCACGCACAGCGCGCCGGTTCTGGACATCGGACTTGACGTAAAATAGGCCGTTTCCACGCATTTAAATAGCACGCGAATTATGTTATCAAACCCTCCTAAGGGCATACATGTGATTCTATGAGACACGGCAGATCCCACCACCTACGCGGCAGCGTGACACAGAATTATGTGTCGGCGCGCGTTCGCGCACGCGATGACGACGGCATCGGCTTTCTGACGCGCCTCGGTCTTTTGGCTGGTCTTTTTTTAGGCTTGTTGGTCATCGCTATCACTGGATGGTATTCCGGCTGGCCTCAACGGCAATACGAGGAAATGAAACAAAATTTTCTGAACCTGACCAAAAAAGCGCAGTTCGAGGTTAAAGACGTTGTGGTCGAAGGTCGCCGCTTGTCAGGAAAAGACGAAGTCTACGATGCCTTGGGCGTCAAACGGGGCGTTCCCATTCTTTCCGTCGATCTTAATGCGGCGGCCGAACGCCTCGGCAAACTGCCGTGGGTGGACTCCGTCGCCATCGAGCGCCGCATGCCGGACACCATCGCCGTCGAATTAACCGAACGCATGCCTCAGGCGCGCTGGCAGCATAATGAAAAGATTTCCGTCATCGACAGCAAAGGGCGCGTTTTGCCGTCGGCAAAGCCCGAAGATTTTCCGTCCTTGCCCATGCTCGTAGGAACGGGGGCCGACCGCGCGGCATATGCTTTTCTTTCGCTTCTTAAATTCTATCCCGACATCCGCGATAAAATGGGTTCGGCCGTACGCGTCAGCGAAAGGCGCTGGGACCTCCATTTTTCGCCAAAAATCACGGTTCGCCTCCCCGAAGACGATGTCGATAAGGCCTTGCGTCGCCTTTCGGTCTTGATGGCGCAGGAAAAAATCCTTGATCGCGCGATTGTCTCCATCGACCTACGCATCGAAGACCGCCTCGTCGTCGAACCGGCGGTTGGCGCTAAAGAAAAAGAGGTCAAGAAGCCATGAAATTTCTTAAAAACTGGCTTTTTGCCGATACGCGCGCCACGCACGGAGAGATTTTTTCGGCCCTCGACATCGGATCAAGTAAAATCGCCTGCCTGATCGCGCGTTCAAGCGCCGACGGCCCCCCGCGCGTTGTCGGCATCGGGCATCAGCTATCCGAAGGCATGAAACAGGGCGGAGTTTCCAACATGGAGGCGCTCCAATACGCCATCAGCCAGGCCGTCTCTTCTGCCGAACAAATGGCGGGAGAAATTCTCCAACGCGTAACGGTCAACATTTCTGGCGCCCAACTAACTTCGCAAACCGTCGATATCGAATTGCCGCTCAACGGACGCGAAGTGAACGAAGGCGACCTATCGCGCATACTGGCGCAAGGGCAATCGATGGTTCCCGAAGACCAGCAGAACCAGCCCCTCGAACTGCTTCAATCTATACCCGTCGGCTATTCCCTCGACGACCAGAAAAGCATCCGCGACCCGCTAGGAATGACGGGAGGGCTATTGCACGCGCAAATGCATTTGATCGCCGCCGGATTTGGACCCGTCCGCACGCTTGCGACGGCCGTGGCGCGCTGCCATCTGGATATCGAACAAATAGTGGCCGCTCCCTACGCT
>CAZQOE010000110.1:0-4719 GCA_964594935.1 uncultured Rhodospirillaceae bacterium
CCGTATCCGGCTTAAGCTGCTTGTCGGCGCGGATGGCGTCCAAAACCGCCGACCCCGTCGTGCGCAAATCCTGCAACAATCCCTGTTCGAAGCGCGTGACGTCTTCGACCTTGACGTTGTCGAGGAAGCCTTTGACGCCCGCGTAAATCACGCAGACCTGCTCTTCGACCGCCAGCGGCGAATATTGCGCCTGCTTCAAAAGCTCCGTCAGGCGGCGGCCGCGATCCAGCAATTTCCGCGTCGTCGCGTCGAGGTCCGAGGCGAACTGAGAAAACGCTTCCATTTCGCGGAACTGCGCGAGCTCGAGCTTAATCGATCCTGCCACCTGCTTCATCGCCTTGATCTGCGCGGCCGAACCGACGCGGCTGACCGAAAGGCCGACGTTGATGGCGGGGCGCACGCCCTTATAGAAAAGAGCCGTTTCAAGAAAGATTTGCCCGTCCGTGATCGAAATCACGTTGGTCGGAATGTAGGCCGAAACGTCGCCCGCTTGGGTTTCGATAATGGGCAACGCCGTCAGCGAACCGCCGCCGTTCTTGTCGTTCAATTTGGCCGCGCGTTCCAAAAGGCGCGAGTGCAGATAAAACACGTCGCCGGGGTATGCTTCGCGGCCGGGGGGGCGGCGCAGCAACAGCGACATCTGGCGATAGGCCACGGCCTGTTTCGACAGATCGTCATAAACGATAAGGGCATGCATGCCGTTGTCGCGGAAATATTCGCCCATGGTGCAGCCGGTATAAGGGGCGATAAACTGCAGCGGCGCGGGTTCCGAAGCCGTCGCGGCGACGACGATCGAATACTTCATGGCGCCGGATTCCTCCAGAGCCTTGACGATCTGCGCCACGGTCGAACGCTTCTGCCCGATGGCGACATAGATGCAATAAAGCTTCTTGGATTCGTCGCCGGACTGGTTGACCTGCTTCTGGTTCATGAAGGTGTCGATGATGATCGCCGTCTTGCCGGTCTGGCGGTCGCCGATGATCAGTTCGCGTTGGCCGCGGCCGATGGGCACAAGCGCGTCGAGCGCCTTAAGGCCCGTCTGCATCGGCTCGCTGACCGACTTGCGCGGAATAATGCCGGGCGCCTTGACTTCGACGCGGGACATCTTGACGTTCTGCAAAGGGCCCTTGCCGTCGATGGGATTGCCGAGGCCGTCCACGACGCGGCCCAGAAGGCCTTTGCCGATGGGGACTTCGACGATAGCGCCCGTGCGCTTGACCATGTCGCCTTCGCGGATGCTTCTGTCGTCGCCGAAAACGACGACGCCGACGTTATCGGCTTCAAGGTTAAGGGCCATGCCCTTGACGCCGCTGGCGAACTCGACCATCTCGCCGGCGCGGACGTTGTTAAGGCCGTAAACGCGGGCGACGCCGTCGCCGATGGACAAAACCTGCCCGACTTCGGCGATTTCGGTCGTCGCGCCGAAACCGGCGATTTGCTGCTTGAGAACCGATGAAATTTCAGAAACTCGAATATCCATTGAAGCTTCTCCTTGATTAAAAACTTTACCGCGAGGTGTCAGGTTGTTGCGTGTGAGGCCCTAAGTGTGCGTTCCAGCCGGTCGAGCCTCGTCTTGATCGAGGCGTCGATGTATTGAGATCCTACTTTCACCGTAAGCCCGCCGAGAATCGTGGGATCCTCGGTGACGGCCAACTTTATCTGCCCGCCCGTCGCCGCCGACAGCAAGGCCTTCAGCTTGTCGCCCTGTTCCTCGGTCAAGGGATGCGCGACGCGCACGTCGGCGCGGTATTCGCCGCGGCGTTCGCTGACTTCGGACATAAGCCCGTTGATCAGCATGGGCAAAAGGTTCAAGCGGCGGTTTTGCGCGACGATATGAAGGAAATTGGCCGTGATTTTGTCGACCTTGGCGGTCTCGGCGACCTTTTGAACGATGGAGGTGACCGTCTCATGGTTAAGGCGCGGATCCGAGGCGATAAAACGCCATTCCGGGCTTTCGTTCCAAAGTTTGCGGAGATTAAGCATGTCGGAAACGACCGCGTCCACGGCGCCTTCCTGCTCGGCCAGATCAAAAAGCGCGTCGATATAACGTTCGACAAGAACAGCGTTATCGCCTGAAACGGGGGAAGAAGCGGTTGAATTTTCCGACACGGGACCCGACCTGACAGTATTAAGATTCATTAGTGCCGCGCATCAGATAGCAAAGCCTTTCCCCCGATGCAACTAGAGTCATGGGGGTCTGGTTTAGGTGCAGAAAACAGGTGCAAAAAGACCTTTTTTGCGATAGTTAACCGTTTGATAGTGGATATCGCCTATCCTCATTTTTTCGGATAGGCTCGACTCACAAAGCTTGTGGGACCCATTAATAACTTAAAGGTTTTCAGATGATTGATCTCGCTTTCCAAACGCTTGACGCAGCCGCGACCCAGAAGTTTCTGGCCGATGTCGCTTCCAGCGTCGCTCCCGTCAAATTTCCGGAAGGAAAAACGTCGGTTCAATGCGCGGCGTTGCCCTTTTATGACGAATACAAGCTTTACGCGGTTTCGGATACGACCTTGCCCCCGCCCAACACCCGCTACATGCTTCACAAAGCCGGCGACACGGGCCTGATGAACTGGACGAACGAACCGATCTACGCCATCAACGAACGCGCGCCGATCAAAATCGACCGCAAGACGTGTATTCCCTACGCCCGCTTTTTCTTCCACTTCGTGCGCGGGCAATTGGGGCGCTTCATCATCGTCGAAAAGCCGGAAGAAGTCGTCTGGCTTGCGAACGCGAACGACAAGGAAAAAGCCGAGGTGAATGAAAAGCTGATTCCCGTCACCTATAAAGGCATCGGCCGCGACAACCTCATCACGCTCTCGGCGACGGTTGTATTTAAAAACGCGCTTTTCAAGACCGACATCAAAATCGCGCCGCTTGAAATGGACGTCTTCGACGCCGAAACCAACGCGCCCGAACACTTCTCGATCGGCCAGATGAAGCTCGTCAACGAAGACCTGCTGATCGAAGACCTGAACGTGCCGGTCGACCCCCCGCCGAGCGAATTTGGATGAGCGACGTCGTCGTTAAAGACTCTTCCATTCATGGCAAGGGCCTTTTTGCGGCGAGGCCTTTTCAAAAAGGCGAAGTCGTCCTTAAATGGCAAAATCTAAAATGGCTGAGCTATGACGAGTTGGCTCATCTGCCAAAATCAGACCATATTTATTTGGGGTTTTACGAAAACAAGGCCGCCTTATTTGGAACACCGGAACGGTATATCAATCATTCGTGCGAGGCCAATACTTCGGTCGGCGATTTTTGCGATATCGCAACTCGCGACATTTTAATAGGTGAAGAAATCACAAGCGATTATTCCAGTTCTTACATCCCTGACGGCAGTATGGTCTGCACCTGTAACAAGAAGAATTGTCGCCGCATTATCATCGGAAAAAAAGCCCCCATAAATATGCCATGACTCTCGCCGCCCGCATGGCAAAAAATCACATATACATCAAAGTGTTGACTAACTTTTGAGCAATTAACAGGGCCTTAATGTTTCTATGTTACCGTCGTGCTGAGAATAATTGAACCGGTATATCGATAATTTGATTTTGGGATAACCCTTATGGAAGCCGAAAAAGTAAAGGCAAGCGACGGCAACATTCCTTTGAATGTGGACATACTGGCTGTTCCCGAAGTCAAACCGCTTTGCGACACGCTTCCGAACATCGAAAAAGAAAGAATCAATATCGGCGACGTAGCGCTTTATTGCGAACGCGAAGGAAAAGGCAAGGGCATGCCCATCGTCCTCATCAATGGCGGCCCCGGCGCTACACATCACGATTTTCACCCGCACTTCTCCGAGGCCGCGAAGTTTGCGGAAGTTATTTACTATGACCAGCGCGGATGTGGGGATAAGTCCCAATATGTACCCGGCAAGGGCTATACGCTGGAGCAAGCAGTCGACGATCTGGAAACAATGCGCGAGAAATTACGCATCGATAAATGGTGCGTGCTTGGGCATTCTTATGGGGGCGTCCTAGCCCGTCTTTACGCCGAAAAGTATCCTGAACGCGTTTCCGGCATCGTTTTAGTATGCGCCTCCGACGATGGACTTCCTTGCCCGTCACAAGAAACCCGGCAATATATTTTGCTGTCCGACGAAGAGAAGAAAAAAATAAACAAGATTAACGAGACCAAAGGCCTTTCTCTCGCGCAAAAAGTATTTAATAATTTAATGAACGGAGATTGGAAACGACAGCACTCGCTTGAACATGAACCTTCCATTGAACAAAAAGCCCGTACGGCTCTTTATGGCTGGAAACAAGACGCGGATTTCAACAGCATCATGTCGCGCCAAGTGGCTGACTTAAACACCCATCCAAAAAACTTTAATGAAGGGTCGGATATCCCCGTGTTGCTGATGGAGGGAGAACAAGACCTCACGTGGGGAATAAACAAGCCAGAAAAAATGAAAAAATATATTGGTAATTCGCAGTTAGAGATGTTTAAGCGATCAGCCCACTCCCCCTTCATGGATGAACCAAACAAATTTTTCAGTATCCTGAAAGATTTTGTCGCTTCGCTGGATTACTCGCCGTCGCGCACGCAAAGTGCTAAAAGAAACATATCCGCTAGTAACGCGCCTCAAAATAACAGATAATTATTTCCCCAATGACACCTTCCGCACGCATTCAAGCCACCCTCGAAATCCTCGAGGAAATCGCCAACACCCCGAGCCCTGCCGATGCGTTGGTCAGCGGCTATTTTCGCGCG
>CAZQOE010000110.1:4729-6038 GCA_964594935.1 uncultured Rhodospirillaceae bacterium
GGTATATCGGCAGCCACGACCGCGCCGACATTTCGACCCGCCTTTATGCGGTTCTGCGGCATCAGGCGCGGCTCGATTGGTGGCTGAACAAAGAAAACGTGTCCCCCGACCCGCGCATGCGCCTTCTGGCGTGGCTGGCGCTCGGCGAAAAAATGATACTGAAAGATATCGGCGAACTTTGCAGCGGCGGAAAATTCGCGCCCGACCCTCTGGACGACTTCGAACGCGTCTTTTTGCGCGCGCTCGTCGGCCACACGATCGAACACCCCGACATGCCCGAAGAAGTGCTTGCCGAATGCCCGCCGGAACTTGTCGGCGTTTTAAAGGAAAAATTCGGCAAGAATTTTTTGCGCGAAATGCGCGCGATGCTCAAGCCCGCGACGCTCGACCTGCGCATCAACCCGTTGAAAACGACCCGCGATGAAATTCTGAAAGCGCTGACTGAAATGGCCTTTAAAGCCGAGCTGTGCAAATTGTCGCCGTGGGGCGTGCGCGTGTTTGAACGCCCCAACCTCAACGCGCTGCCGATGCTGAAAAACGGCCTTGTCGAAATTCAGGACGAAGGCTCGCAGATGGTCGCCTTGACGGTGGGCGCGAAGCCGGGCGAGCGCGTCGTCGATTTTTGCGCAGGCGCAGGCGGCAAAACGCTCGCCATCGCCGCCATGATGCAGAACAAAGGCAAGATTATCGCGTGCGACGTGATGGCCAAGCGCCTCGAGCGCAGCGCCGAGCGTTTCCGCCGCGCGGGCCTTCACAACATCGAAGTCCGCGTTTTGTCCAGCGAGCGCGACCCGTGGGTGAAAAAGCACAAAGGAAGTTTCGACCGCGTCCTGTGCGACGCGCCGTGCAGCGGCGCGGGAACGTGGCGGCGCAATCCCGATGCGCGGTGGCGCGCGCTTGGCCCGGGGCTGGAGGCTTTGCTGAAAACGCAAAAAGAAATTCTCGACAGCGCGGCGCGATTGGTGAAGGCGGGCGGAAAGCTGATTTACGCCACGTGTTCCCTCCTGCCCGACGAAAACGAAAAGCAGATAGAATTATTTCTGGCGGCGCATCCGGACTTCGCGTTATCGCCGTGCGGCCTTAACGGCGCGGATTTTCTCTCCCTGTCCCCCGCGCAGCACGGCACGGACGGCTTCTTCGCCGCCACAATGGTCAAGGGAAAAGCAGAAAAAGTCGTACAGAATCAGCCTACTAGCGAGTAACAAGAAAAATCACAAATAAACGTGATTTTTCCCTTGACTCTTCCCACTATTTGTATATGATGCATCCCGCACCCTCCGTCGATGCGAGATTTCGGAGGAAATGCCGG
>CAZQOE010000111.1:0-308 GCA_964594935.1 uncultured Rhodospirillaceae bacterium
GGCAAGGTCATTCGCGAAATTTGCGAAACGACGGGAGCCAAGGTCGATATCGAGGACGACGGCACGATTAAGGTGGCAGCCGTCGATCAGAAGGCCGCGGATGCCGCCATCAACTGGATCAAGGGCATCGTCGCGGAACCTGAAATCGGCGTGATTTACACCGGCAAGGTCGTCAAAATCGTTGATTTCGGCGCTTTTGTGAACTTCCTCGGCTCGAGAGACGGACTTGTCCATATCTCGGAAATCAAGCCGCAGCGCATCGATAAGGTTTCCGATATTTTTAATCTTGTTGATTACAACGGACAAAT
>CAZQOE010000111.1:318-5962 GCA_964594935.1 uncultured Rhodospirillaceae bacterium
AGCGCATCGAGCGCGTTTCCGATTTTCTTAAGGTCGGCGACGAAGTTCGCGTCAAGGTGATGGGCGTGGACGATCGCGGCAAAGTCAAATTGTCGATGAAGGCCGTCGATCAGACAACGGGCGAAGACTTGACTTTAAAGCCCGCTCAATAAGGTATTTCTGAAAAAGACAAACGGGCGCCGTCGAAAGAGGGCGCCCGTTTTGTTTATCCGGCGATTATTGCGGAGCCGGGGTTTCGCCGCCCCTGTTCGGGAACAGCGGCACAACGTTGTTTTGCCGCAAGGCGTACGCGGGTTCCCCGATAAGGTCGGCGACGTTTGCCGCGAGCCTTTCGATAAGGTTCTTTTTTCTTTCGCCCGAAGCCGCCAGCACAGCAAAAAGCTCATTAAGTGGTGTTTCGGCGTCAATGCCCTTTTCCCGAAAAGCCGCGCGTATTTTTGTTTCAACGGCTGCGGTTGGGTTAAGGGATGCGGGCCTGCTTCCGATAAGCCGTAACTGTCCCCGCGTATGAAGTTTTTTTGGCTCCGCTTGAATGTTGTTTTTCGGGCGACGCAGGTCGATGCCGGCCAAGTCCGCAAGCCGAAGCTTATCGTCCGCTAGAAAACCGAAGGTTGCCAGCAGGTTAAATTTTGCCGCGCGCCAGTTGGAGGCCTTCATTTCCTTAAGAAAAAGGGGAAAGTGAACAAAACGGGCGCGATCGGCGAGCGTATCCCGGGAAGGCAGTATCGTCGGATCGGCAAACATAGTTTTTCTCCAAAAATGTTTTTAAACAAAAGCCCCGATGTATGCTCGCATTCTGCCCGAAGGGGGCCGATGAATCAAGGCGGGGGCCCTAAAAGATAGTTCAAGCTAATCAAGAAATTATGTACACTCGGCTACCCAAAATAAGTTTTATCCCCGATTTTTCTTGCGTGAAAAAACATGAAGATCCTCGTCTCCGTTAAGCGCGTCATCGATTACAACGTCAATATTCGCGTGAAAGCGGACAACAGCGGCGTTGAAACGGCAAACGTCAAGATGTCGATGAATCCTTTTGATGAAATTGCGGTCGAAGAAGCCGTTCGTCTGAAGGAAAGGGGCGTTGCCACGGAAACGGTCGTCGTGACCCTTGGCCCGCTTGCGGCGCAAGAAACGTTGCGAACGGCGCTGGCGATGGGATGCGATCGCGCCATTCACATTTCCTGTGACGCTGACGTTCATTCGTTGGGCGTTGCGCGGGCTCTTAAAAAAATTATCGAAAAAGAAAAACCGGACCTCGTTCTTATGGGCAAGCAATCCATCGATCAGGAAAACAATCAGACCGGTGCAATTCTTGCGGCCCAGCTGGGGTGGGCGCAGGGAACGTTCGCATCCAAAATAGAAATCGGGGATGGCAAGGCCAAAGTTTCCCGCGAGATTGACGGGGGAACGGAAACCCTTTTACTAACCTTGCCCGCCGTTATTACCGCCGATTTGCGGCTTAATACGCCGCGTTTTGCGACGCTTCCCAACATCATGAAGGCCAAGAAAAAGCCCATCGATACCATTGCGGCAGCCGACTTAGGCGTCGATCTGACGCCGTCGATTCAAACGCTTAAAGTCATGCCGCCCCCTCCGCGCAAGGGCGGCATCAAGGTTCCCGACGTCGCGACGCTCGTCGACAAGCTTAGAAACGAAGCAAAAGTCATATAAACGGAGCAAAAATGGCAACGCTTGTTATCGCTGAACATAATCACGAAAGCCTGAAGCCCGCGACGCTTTCTGCCGTTACGGCGGCGCTCAAGCTGGGACCGGACGTGACGGTTCTTGTCGCTGGACATAACGCCACGTCAGTCGCAGAGGAAGCGTCGGTCCTTCAGGGAGTCGGCGGGGTTTTGCTTTCTGACGACCCAATTTATGCGCATTTTTTGGCGGAAAATGTTGCGACGCTGATTGCCAAACTGGCGCCGTCGTATTCTCATGTTCTTGCGCCCGCTACCAGCTTCGGTAAAAACATCCTTCCCCGCGCGGCGGGGCTTTGCGATTGCGCCGTCGTTTCCGACATTATAGGGATTGAAAGCGCGGACACATTTATCCGACCGATTTATGCCGGCAACGCGCTCGCGACGGTAAAATCATCCGACAAAATCAAATTTATGACCGTTCGCGGAACCGCCTTTGACAAAGCGATCAAGGGGGGTGCCTCCGCCGTCAAAAAGATTGACGGGGCAGGAGACGCAGGCCTGTCGCAATTTGTCGGGGCGGAACTGACCCATTCTGTGCGGCCCGAATTGACGGCTGCCAGCATCGTCGTTTCGGGGGGCAGGGCCTTCGACACGGCGGAAAAATTCAAAGCCCTTATGGAACCTTTGGCCGACAAGCTTCATGCTGCCATCGGCGCGTCGCGCGCGGCGGTCGATGCGGGCTTTATTTCAAACGACAATCAGGTGGGCCAAACCGGCAAAATCGTCGCGCCGACCCTTTATATTGCCGTCGGCATTTCCGGCGCCATTCAACATCTGGCGGGCATGAAGGACAGCAAAACCATCGTCGCGATCAACAAAGACCCCGATGCCCCCATATTCGCCGTCGCCGACTACGGCATCGTCGGCGATTTGTTCACGATTGTGCCGGAGTTAACGAAAGCGATATAAATTAATCCACGCGGGGCATGGTGCGACTGACGCGGCGTTCGTGCCGGACGAGATAAAGGCCGGCAAGAATAATAATGGCCGAGCCGTCGATTAAGGCGCGGCTTGGCACATCGTGCCAAAAAAGATAGCCGATCAACGCGCCCCAGATCATTTGCGAATATTGAAAAGGAGCAACCGCTGCGGCGGGCGCGTGTCTGTAGGCTTGCGCCAAAAGCGTCCAGCCAATCCCGCCCAAGGCGCCCGAAGCACAAAGAGCTAGAAAAATCAACGGCTTAAGGGGAACGAAGCCGGTCTGCGTGCAAAGAAGCAACCCGCCGACGGCCATAATGAGGCGTGAATAAAAAGCGGTGCTTTCGCATTGTTCTTTTTCGGCGACTAGCCGGAGCAAAAACATTTGCGTTGCCGAACAAAGCATGTTGCCGAAGAGAAGGGCATAGGAAAGTCCGGCGGCGCTGTTCTGAAAAAAATTGGACGGATTGACCGCGACGACAACACCCAGAAATCCCGCGCCGATGGCCGCCGCGCGTTTCCATCCCAGGGGCTCTTTCAAAAAAAGGCTCGCCATGCACGCGACGACCATGGGCGTCAAAAACGAAACCACATACATGTTGGCCAAAGGCAGCCCGGGAAGAGCGATCATCCAGCAAAGAAAACCCGCTAGTTGACATAGCCCCAAGACGACAAGCCCGCCGAAGTTGTAGGGGCGAAGATGGTCGAGCTTTCCCCGCACGGCTGTGAAGAAGGAAATCGTTATCATGCTGGTGATGCCGCAAATCAGCAGCACTTCCCCGTGCGGAACGCCCGCCTCGCTCGCCATTTTTAAAAAAGCGTCGCTGATCGGCCATCCGAAAAAAACAACCGAGGCCAAAAACGCGGCAAGCGGATAGTTCCTCGGAGGGGTCAAGAAAAGCTCCTTTATCGGGCGGCGCCGTGACAATGCTTATATTTTTTCCCTGATCCGCAAGGGCACGGGGCGTTACGCGGCGTATCGGTCCACGTGTCGGGATTGGTTTGGTCGAAGGCCGCGTGCTGGACGGGCAAAGCAAGGACGCGCCGTTGCGACGGGGATTCCGGAGTTGCGGGGACGCCAAAGGGCATGGCCGCGCCGGCTTCGTCGCCGCTAAGTTCCGTCATGGCCGCAGCGCGCTGGCGTTCAAGGATTTCTTCCATGGACGGCAATCGCATGCCGGCCTGCATGAGAGATTTGGTAACCTCTTCGCGAACCGTGACCAGCATCAGCTGAAAAAGGCCAAAAGCCTCGCGGCTGTATTCGTTAAGCGGATCGCGTTGACCATAGCCGCGCAAGTGGATGCCTTGGCGCAATTGGTCAAGACCCAAAAGATGCTCTTTCCATGTCTGGTCCAGCGTGCCCAGAAGCGCCGCCTTTTCCGCGTGGCGCATCGCGCTTTCTTCGATTATCGCGGTTTTTTCTTTCAGCTTTTCTTCCGTGGCTTTCTTGATGCGCTCTTCTATTTCGGCTTCGGCGATGTCGTTTTCGGCGGCCCATGCGGCAATCGGCAGATCAAGGGCCAAGACGTCTTTCACCCGCTCCTGTAATCCGGCGATATCCCATTGTTCGACGTAGGAGTGCGGCGGAATTGCTTTAGATACGAAATCGTGAATGACCTCTTCGCGCAAGTCGCGGATGATTTCCGAAACGTCCGTCGCCGCCATAATTTCGCGGCGCTGTTCGTAAATGACCTTGCGCTGATCGTTCATAATGTTGTCGAATTTCAGCAAATTCTTGCGGATGTCGAAATTGCGCGCCTCGACCTTCTGTTGCGCCTTTGCCAAAGCGGTTGAAATCCACGGGTGGGCGATTTTTTCTCCGTCACGCAAGCCAAGCTTCGCTAAAATCGCCTGCGTCTGGTTATGCGCGCCGAATATGCGCATCAAATCGTCCTCAAGCGATAAAAAGAACATGGATGCACCCGGATCGCCCTGACGGCCCGAACGTCCGCGCAACTGGTTGTCGATGCGGCGCGACTCGTGGCGTTCCGTGCCGATGACAAAAAGCCCGCCAGCCTTGCGAACTTTTTCCCTTGCCTCGTCGATTTCCTCGCGCAGAGCGGCGACGGCTTTTTCGTCCGGCGTCCCGGCGGCAGAAAGCTCCGCAAGGCGGGCGTCAAAATTGCCGCCCAACTGAATGTCAGTGCCGCGCCCGGCCATGTTCGTCGCAATGGTAATGGCGCCGGGGCGTCCGGCCTGCGCGATAATGGCGGCTTCTTGGTCGTGGAAGCGGGCGTTGAGCACGTTATGCGGAATGCCTTTTTTCTTAAGGGCCGCGGCCAAAGACTCCGATTTTTCGATTGAAACAGTGCCGACCAATGCCGGCTGGCCGCGCGCGCGACAGTCTTCGATGAGCTTGATAATAGCGACGTTCTTTTCCGCCATCGTGCCGTAGACTTCGTCTTCCAGGTCTTCGCGGATCACCGCCACGTTGGTCGGGATTTCGATCACGTCAAGATTGTAGATTTCGGCGAATTCAGCCGCTTCGGTCAGCGCCGTCCCCGTCATGCCCGCCAATTTGGGATACAGGCGGAAATAGTTCTGGAAGGTGATGCTGGCGAGCGTTTGGTTTTCGCGCTGAATCGTGACGTGTTCTTTGGCCTCCAGCGCCTGATGCAGGCCGTCCGAAAACCGGCGGCCCTCCATCATGCGGCCCGTAAATTCGTCGATAATCACGACTTTATCGTTCTTGACGATGTAATCGACGTCGCGCGCGAACATCTTATGCGCGCGCAAAGCCTGATTGACGTGATGCACGATCATGATGTTTGAGGCGTCGTAAAGCCCGCCGCTGGTGTTGGGTGTCAGCAGGTTGGCTTCGCCCAGCAGGCGCTCGATTTTTTCGTTGCCGGCCTCGGTCAGCGCGATGGTTTTACTTTTTTCCTCTTTTTCGTAATCTTCGGGCTCAAGCTTGGGGATGATTTGATCCACCCGCATATAAAGTTCCGAGGAATCCTCGGCGGGACCGGAAATAATCAAAGGCGTTCTGGCCTCGTCGATCAGGATGCTGTCGACTTCGTCGA
>CAZQOE010000112.1:0-5898 GCA_964594935.1 uncultured Rhodospirillaceae bacterium
TGTCTGTCCGGAAAGGTACAAAAGCATCTTCGCAAGCTGTTTTCCGGCGTCTGGACGGTCGCGAAAAGGCGGGGATTCCATAAAGGGCCTCCATAAGTCTTGCAGGCATATTATACGGCGTATCGTTCTGTCCGGCCACAGGCGTGTACCGGCATCACGCCGATCATTTTAAGATTGTTGACGTTTTAACCTATTGCTATGTTTCAAGGGTAAATATTCGTGCCTTAAGGAAAACGAATGCCGCTTCCTCCGCGCTCATCCTTGCAATACTCCAAGGTGCTGGACTGCTTTCCCTTGCAGGTGCGCAACGCGATTTATGCGAAATCCGAATATCGGGATTACAAAAAAGGCGATTACGTCTTCCGCGATGGCGACGAAGGGCCGTATTTTATCGGCGCCGTCATGTCGGGGCGCCTGCGCGTGGAAATCAAAAACCGCGAAGGCGGCTCCATTCTTGCCACGCTGATTGAAAAAGGCGAATTGTTCGGCGAAATGTCGGTGTTTGACGGATTACCTCGCGCCCACGACATCGTCGCGGAAGAACCCTCGACCGTCATGTGCATCATGGGCGACGATTTTATTCCCCAAATGCTGACGTGTCCCGAAGCCATCCTCGGCCTTTTCAAGATTTCCTGCCGCCGCAAACGGCACTACGTCCGCATGGTCGAACTTCTGGCGCTGCAAAACGTCAAACAGAAGCTCGGGCGGCACCTTCTGCATTTGGCGCAGGATTACGGGACGACCGAAAACGGTGTCGTCGTCATCAATGCGCGGCTTAATCAGGGCGATATAGGGCTGCAGCTCGGCATTTCGCGCGAAAGCGTCAACAAGAACATGAACGCCTTTGCCGAGCAGGGGCTTCTAACTTACAGCAACGAGACGATCCGCCTGCTCGACGTCAAAGGCCTTAAAAACGCCATTTATCCTCCAAAAACCTGAGCAAGCTTTTGTTTTCTGTATCGTAGCCCGCGAAGGCCCCCAACTGGCTAAAGCCGTTGCCGCGCCAATCCCCTGCCGCGCGGCCTCGACCAGGCCTTCTCCGCTGCAAGACTTCCGTTCGCCGTTTGAAATATATGTCGCGTCACTATCAATTTGATCAAGGCAGCTTATGCCAAGATGCGGACACACCTCGATGCGAGAACGATTGGCCTTCATGTCTCTGGCAGCGGCCTCGCAAAACAGGTCAAGGTCGAGCCACGCAAAACGCAAAGTCCCCTGATAAGGATGCGCGATGTTCGTCTTATCGACGATTTGACGATAAGGCTGCTGCGGCAACTCGTGGGGCAAGGGACCGGCGCCGTGCCGCGTAACATACGACCGAGTCAGATAATACACATCGAGTTTCTCCATCCCTATCTTTTCAGCGAGAGTCACGGCGTTCCTGATGCCGGTATGTGACCGCGTCACGTGCGGATAAAAACCGTTGTTTTGGTCGAGCATCAACCCCTGCGCGCCCTCAAAAATTAAGTCGTCATACCCGCCAAGCATCGGCAAATCCGACAAAACGATTTTTTCGGAAAAGTCGCGGCAATCTTCGATGAACCTTTCAAAAATGCCATCGTCGATAAACCTGTCCGCCCACATGCCCACAAGCGGTGTAACGCCCAAGGCGGCAAGCCTCCGCCGGACCCATACTGACCTGATAGCGCCCAGTTTTGCGCGTAACGTTTGCTCGTCGGCCAAATCCCGCGCGAACAACAAAAACGCTTTATGATAATGCCGCCCGATCGTTTCTCCGAAGCCGACTCCGACGCTGCCGTGCCTTTCGCCCCCGCGCGCCTGCTCGGCAATCTGGTTAATCATCATGTCGTACGGCGTCGTGACGGGACACGCCGGATCGACATACACGTCTGGCTTGACGCCCTCCTTAATCAGCTCGCCGTATTCCCGATGAAAAAGTATCGGGTTGCAAACAAAGAACGAGGAAAGATAGGTCGGAAGTCCGGCATAAGTCCCGCTGCCGAAATGGCTAAAGACATGCCGGCGTCCGTCGGCAAGCTGCACGGTATGCCCCGCCTGCGCGCCCCCGTTAAAACGCACGACACAGGCCTTACCGACACATTGCGCCGACAAATAGTCGGTAAATAACCCTTTGCCCTCGTCGCCGAACCCGCCGCCGATAACGACTATTGCGTTTTTCATATTACCCCCTAACCGTTGGTCGGCTTGCGATTTTTATATGCAAACTGGCGTTGGTTGTACGCGGCAAATTGCTCGTCGTTGGCGCGGCGAACGCTTACGGGAAGCTTGGGGTCTTCCTTATAGCGAAAACCTGCGCACACTTCGGCGAACTTATCGATCAACGCGGCCTCGCATGGCGTAACGTCGAAATATTCCTCTCCGTCTTCGTTAATCTTCGGCGTCTCAAGGGCCTTCATTAAATGATCCCAATCAACTCCTTCTCTTTTCGATTGCCACCTCATTTTACTCTCCATATCTGGGAGGAGGGGGAAGGGCGGTTAAAGGCCCTTCCCCCGAACCTCAAGTGGGTGCGGGAACGCCTAGCCGTACGGGGCCATGAGCTTTTCTGTTCCGCGTTCCGGTTGCCGCGACGGTCTTCGATATCGCCTTCGCGACGACAAGGCTGGTATCGCCCGACCAGCTCTTGGCGACGGCGGCGGCGTCGGCTCCGGCATTGACCTGAATGGCCGAGGTCACGACTTCGGCCAGCTTGGTAATGTCGGCGAGGCGCAAGACGTGCCCTTCGCCAAGCAACTTGTTCCAGCCGCCGATGACGGCTTTTTCGCCGTAACATGTCAAACCGGAACCTTGTTCGACGACGACATGAAAGACGTCGTATTGACGCTGCACGATCTTGAGCATTTGCTCCGAGGTCATGTCTTCGCCGATATCGATGCCGAGAAACTTCTCGGCATGCTTCGCCTTAAGCTCCATCAAGGGCGGCTCGTCCCCGATGGTGAACAAAAGACCCTTCTTTCCGCGCTTTTCGTAATTATCTGTGCTCGTCTTTACCGCGGCGAAACACCAAGGCAGATTATAGCTTTCTGCATCGTTGCCGCCCCCGCCGCCTTCCAGATACAAATCCTGTAACTGCTCGGCGATGCGGATATCGGCCTCAAACTGCGTGACTTGTAGCGGAGCCTTGTCGAACCGCGCGTCCCCGACGGCCATGCACATGATCTGCGGATCCGCAACGGGTTTGCGATCGAAAATCTCCTTCATCAACGTGCCAAGGCCCTCTTTGACGAAATAATGCGGAATGACTCCCATGGATCCCGTCACGTCGAAGGCGATGATGATGGGCGTCGACGCCGGATGGTCAGCCGAATCCCTGGCCTCGCGCACCGCAATCGTCTTCGGGTCGAACGACGTGCGCGGATCGTTGGTCGATTTCATGCCGGTTTGCTTGAAAACCTGATTGATGGTCTTCCCGGCGATGTTGCTCTGATAATTTCCCCAATCCGTATCCGTAAAACGTCCGCTTCCCATGTTTTCCTCCTCTTGTTTGGGCAAAATGCCCGGTTTACAGCTGATAAACCTCGCTGTAAGGCGCATGGAGTTCGACAAAATGCCGACCTCCGAAACTTTCCGGCAAAACGCGCTTGTACCAGCGCTCAAGGTCTTTCTGCGGCACGCCGGTGCTGGGCTCGCGCAGAAAAGACAACATCGCGTCAGGCGCAGGCTTCGTTTTAAGAAAACTCGTGCCGCCTCTGTCGCCCAGCAACTCGCGGCCTACGGCCTTTGCCATCTCAAGATCGACTTTCGCCGTTGCGCGTAAGAAGCGACTATTCGAATCGGGAAGAAAATCCAAAGCCTCGGGCGCGGCATAATCCATGACGTCGCCGACGGGCTTGGCGTACCACCAGCCGCCAAAAAGCCCGATGGTATGTTCGCTAGGATTGGCAAACACATTATCAATCGTAAAAGCATTGTGCGTGATCCCGACATGATCCAAGTACCGCGCCATTTCCTGCATGCGGCTCACGATCCACGCGACGTGCCGGTCTTGCTTGTCCTTCTTTAAAAAAGGCACCAAGTCGCGCAAAAGAATGTCGTCGGGCTTTTTCCGCACCGTCAAAATGAGCGCGTCCTCGGCTTCGTACGTTTTGTACGTCGTAGGCAAGCGGGAAAAATAAACGTCCTTCATCTTGCCGTCGGCGAACTCCAGCGCCTTAATACAGGCAATTGCGTTGGCAAAAAGGTCCGCATATTCTTTCCGAACGACATAAGTGGCCGTGTTCTGGCTTATGTGAAGCGTTCCGATGTCGAAAGGCCTCTGAACGTCGGAAGACACGCGAAACTGTTTTCCGTTCGCAAGGCGGCAAGTAAAAAAGCCGACTTCCTGCCACGTTCCGTTTGCAAGCTTTTCCTCCGCCTTGGCCTTCAAATTTGTAATGTGATTGATGACGTCCGCGGCCTTTTCGTCCTTATTGAGGTCGGGATGCCATTTCTTGACCAAAAGGCGATAGGTCTTGTTGATCTTCTGCGCGTCGCGCGCAAACAACCGCTCGGGCGCATCGCTATCGATGCGTAAAAGCGCCTCTGCCGTAAGCGTTTCTGGTTGTGCGAGCGTCGCCATGTTCCCTTTCCTTCGCTTGCATCTGACAACAAGTTGCCGTGAGTCGCAGATACGCGAAGGTCAAAGGCCGTGAACCAGTTCACAACCGGCGCGGTAATTGATTGAAAAAATGTGATCTGGCTCACAGGCGCTGTGAACAGGCCCACTTGAGAAAGGGTGGCGACAAACAATATGTTCGGCGTTATAATGATGGCGAAACATTTAACCACGCAGGCCCAAATGCTTATCCGCGCAACCTTCGCCTTTCTCGCCGCGCTATTTCTGCCTTTGTCGGCAGAGGCCGCCGAGACGACAACGCTCCAGCTAGGGGGTAAATTTTCGTCCGAGATGGAATCAAACCCGACGACAGGGTTCGAATGGCGTTTGGCGCGCCCGCTGGATGAAAAGATTATTAAACTTGCTGACAAAACCTTTATCCCGAGGGACAACCCAGGCCCGCGCCCAGTAGCGGGGGCAGGGGGCAAAGAGATATGGACGTTCGAAGCCGTAGGCCGAGGAACGACCGAAATATCTCTCGAATACGTCCGCTCATGGGAAACAGGAATCCCCCCCAACAGAACGATGACGTATCAGGTTGAAGTGAAATAGGGATTCCCCGATTCTTTTTTTGGCGCGCATTGCGCCGAATCTATAAAAGCACTAGGCTCGACCCCGATCGCGTCGCAAACCACGAACAGGGGGCATTATGACTCTAGCTCACAAGACCGGAAAATTCCTGATTGCATGCGGGCTTATCGCATCGCTTGCCTCATGCGCGGCGATTACGGGCCGTGAAACGCCGGGCCAATACATCGATGACGTGGCCATCACGACTTCCGTCAAAACCAAGATTTTGGCCGAGCCGATGCTTAAAGTGATGCAAATCAACGTCGAAACGATGCAAGGCGTCGTCCAGCTCAGCGGCTTTGTCGACTCAAGGCTTCATGCGAACAAAGCGGTCGAGCTTGCCGGAGGAGTCGGCGGCGTGGTTTCGGTCAAGGACAACCTGATCGTCCGTCCATAAAAAAACAGCCCCGATAAGGGGCTGTTTTAATATAAGCGTAAACGCGCTTCCTACTGTATCGCGGAAAAGAGCGTCACGGCGTCGAGAATCTTCTTGGTCCCTTCGACCGCAAGAAGCACGTCGTTATCCACCATCGTATAGAAAGTACCGGCAGGGGGCGGCCCAAGGCGTTGAAGCAAAATCGCGGGGGGTGCACGATGCGCGGAAGGAAGAATTCCGCCGACGACGTATTTCTTCGACAACCCGGGCGGCATGCATCTTTTGTTCTTCTTGGCTAATCCGGGCGGGCACTTGCGATGATGTTCCTCTTGGAAATAGGAGTGAATGGACTCCCTTTCGTAATCGTCGAAACCCA
>CAZQOE010000113.1:0-5863 GCA_964594935.1 uncultured Rhodospirillaceae bacterium
ACCATTTGGGGCTGGCCGTCCGCCCCTTGCGGGACGGAAAGCGCGCGCGTGTTGCGGCATTCGGGATAATTCGAGCAACCCAAGAAAGCGCCGAATTTGCCGAGGCGCAGGCCCATGCGGCCCTTGCCGCAGCGGGGGCAAAGGCGCGGGTCGACGCCTTCTTTCGTTTCGGGGAAGAAGTGGGATTCGAGCACGCTGTCGAGCGCGTCGATGACGTCCGAAATCTTCAAATCCTTCGTCGCGCCGATGGCTTTGGAAAAGCCCGTCCAGAATTCGCGTAAGACCTTTTTCCACGCGAGCTTTCCGGCCGAAATGTCGTCGAGCTTGGCTTCGAGGTCCGCCGTGAAATCGTATTCGACGTATTCCTTGAAGAAGTTTTCGAGGAACGTCGTGACGATGCGGCCCCGGTCTTCGGGAATAAAACGTTTTTTGTCGAGGCGCACGTAATCGCGGTCTTGCAGCACCTGCATGATGCTTGCGTAAGTCGACGGGCGGCCGATGCCGAGCTCTTCGAGCCGTTTAACGAGCGAAGCTTCGCTGTAGCGCGGCGGCGGTTGGGTGAAATGCTGCTCGGGCTTGACGTCTTTCTTTTCGAGAGGGTCGGTTTCGTTCATCGTCGGCAGGCGGATGTTGCCGTAGCCGTCGTCGTCGGGCTTCCTGTCGTCGTCGCTTTCCTGATAGACGCGGAACCAGCCGTCGAACACGACGACCGAGCCGGTGGCACGGAAAGTTGCCTTATTGCTATCGCCGACGATATCGACCGAGACTTGATCGAGGACGGCGCTTGTCATCTGAGAGGCCATCGTGCGCTGCCAGATGAGCGTGTAGAGCGCGAGCTGTTCGCCATCCAAATATTTCGAGACTTGCTCGGGACGACGGCGCAAATCGGTCGGGCGAATGGCTTCGTGCGCTTCCTGCGCGTTCTTGGCCGTCGATTTGTATAGGCGCGGGCTGTCGGGGACGTAGGATTTGCCGAAATCCTGCGCAATCACATCGCGCGCGGACATGACGGCTTCCATCGCCAAGGTCACGCCGTCGGTACGCATATAGGTGATGAGGCCCACGGTCTCGCCGCCGATATCGACGCCTTCGTACAAATGCTGCGCCGTGCGCATGGTGCGCGTGGCGCCCATGCCGAGTTTGCGCGAGGCTTCCTGTTGCAAAGTGGACGTCGTGAAAGGCGGATAGGGGTTGCGGCGCGATTGCTTCTTTTCGACCGCGCCGACCTTGTAGGAAAGCTGGTTGATAAGCGACAGAGCCGCTTGGGCGTCGGATTCGGTCTGAAGCGCGAATTTATCGAGCTTTTTGCCGTTGAGGTGCGTCAGGTGCGCGGGAACGTTGTGGTTGTTCGCCGTCGTGAAAATCGCTTCGATCGTCCAGAATTCCTGTGCGCGGAATTTTTCGATTTCGGATTCGCGCTCGCAAATCAAGCGCAATGCGACGGATTGTACGCGGCCCGCCGATTTCGAGCCCGGAAGTTTGCGCCACAAGACGGGCGACAGCGAAAAGCCGACAAGATAATCGAGCGCGCGGCGCGCCATGTAGGCGTTGACCAAGTCTTCGTCGATCTCGCGCGGGTTGGCGATGGCGTCGGTGACCGTCTTTTTCGTGATTTCGTTGAACGTGACGCGCTTAATGGGCGCTTTTTTATCCAATCCTTTGGCGCGCAGGACCTCCTGAATATGCCACGCGATGGCTTCTCCTTCGCGGTCGGGGTCGCTTGCGAGGTATACGGCGTCCGCCGAACGCACGGCTTTCGAGATTTCGTTGACGGGCTTGTCGGCCCGTTCGCCAAGCTCCCAGTCCATGGCGAAATCCTCGTCGGGGCGCACGGAGCCGTCCTTCGGAGGCAGATCCCGGATATGCCCGTAAGAGGCCAGAACGGTAAAATCGCTTCCTAAATACTTATTTATAGTCTTCGCCTTGGCGGGCGATTCTACGATAACGAGCTTGTGAGACACGAGAAGGCCCTTGCTGCTTCTAAAAGAGGGTGGAAAGTAGACCTAAAGATGAAGGGCAGACAAGCGTCTTAAAAAACAATCATAAATCGCAATAGGTTAGGCTTGAAATTTGATGACCTTCCGAATTTTGTGAAAGTAATTATTTAGCCTAATATGCGAGGCGATTGGCAAAAAAGGCATATTTTATCGGATGTTATTATGAAAAGAGGAGAAAAAATATACGCTTCTTTTAGGGGAGCAAAGCGGGCGTTCAGGCGTTTTCAAGCCGTTGTAGACGGAGACACGCGAGAGCCGCTTGTCATGAAAAGAGACGGCGTTCCGGTCAAAGATCCAAAGACGCTGCTCATAATTGGAAATAGAGTTTGTTACAGCGGCTTAACAAGATTGCATTCGGACGCAAGGATTGTGCATCTCACGGATCATTTTTGGCAGTCGAATTTTACGTTGGAAGCGTTGACCAAAAAAGCCGAGGAAGAAATTTTTGCTTTGGTTGCCGAAAGTATAAATGGCGAAGGGCTTGATCAATTCATATTGGCGAATCATGGAAACACCAACAGCCTTTTTCCTACAGGGCTTGCGGGAGGCGGCATTAACGCCAAAGATTTTTTAAGAGAATTTCATCGTGTTCAAATGCGCGAGAATCATCATGTCTGCCGTATTGTTCTTAGCGGGTGTCGCGTTTTCTCAGGCCTCTCACCGACGGATGTCGAGGAATATATAGATTTGGCGCAAATGCTGAAGTCCGATATCGTTGCTTCGGTTACGAAGATGTCTGATGGGGAAGGCGGCTTTTTTATCAACATAGGTTCGGACGGAAAGGTTCGTTTCGATTGGCTGAATATGGATAGTAATTCTGTCGAAGGGGCTTTGATGAGTGACAATATTTTTTCAAAAGCTGAAGATGATAAGTGTTCGGGCGGTTGGATTGATAACTATTTGGAAAAGGGCGAGATAGAAAAGTTGGCCCAAAGAACAGTTGCCAACCGAAAATCCCTCCCCTTACGTGTGCTGGCGGCTCTTTAGATTATCCTACGAGCACAACCTTGTTTCCGGCCTGTCTTTCGACGCGTCCGGCCAGCTCTAATTCCAGCAAAACGGCAAGGACGGCAGACGGGGATTGGCGGCATTGTCGCGCCAGTTCGTCAACCGAAACCGGCGAAGGGCTTAGATTCTCTAGGATTTCCGCCCTCACGCGGGTCTGGTCGTTTTCGTCCATTGGGCCCGGATGGCCGCAAAAGTCGTTGGCGGGGGGTTCGGCCAAAAGGCGGGGCAGGGCGTGAATATGGGCCAAAACGTCCCCCGCTTTCTCGGTTAAAACGGCGCCTTGGCGGATCAGATCGTTGGTTCCGGTCGCGCGCGGATCCAAAGGGGAGCCCGGAACGGCGAAAACCTCGCGTCCCTGATCAAGCGCCAGTTTCGCCGTGATAAGGGAGCCGGATTGCAGCGCCGCTTCGACGACGACGACGCCGAGGCTGAGACCCGAGATAAGGCGATTGCGGCGCGGAAAAAGTTTTGAAAACGGCTCGCAGCCCAGCGGCATATCGGAAATGACGCAGCCTTTTTTTATAAGATAATTATAAAGCTCCTGATTTTCTTTCGGGTAAACGACGTCGACTCCACCCGCGAGGACCGCGACGGTGCCCGTTTCGAGCGCCGCCTGATGCGCCGCCGCGTCGATTCCGCGCGCCATGCCCGAGGCGATGACGATGTCCTGTTGGCCCAAGTCGTGCGCGAGGCTTTCGGCCATCTTGCGGCCGTTGAGCGAGGCGTTGCGCGCGCCCACGACGCCGATGATGCGCTTTTGAAGAAGATCGACGCGGCCGCGGACGGTGATGAGCGGGGGCGCATCTTCGATGGATGCCAGGCTTTCGGGATAATCGGGCTCGTTCCATGCGATGAGCTTGGCGCTGATTTTTTCGATAGCCGCTATTTCGTCGTCGATGGCGGCGGGAGAGGGAAGAACGAAATTCTTTCTGCCGCCGCGTTGCGCGATGGAGGGGAGGGCGTCGAGAGCGGCGCGTGCAGAGCCAAAACGGCGCAAAAGCTGGCGGAAGATGATGGGGCCGACGTTTTCCGTCCGCGCCAGCCGCAACCAGTCGTGTTTTTCAGTTTTGCTTAGGGGGCGTTGCGCCATTTTTTTTCAAATTGATTTTGGGTTCGGTATGGTTGATGAGGCGGCGGATGTTTTCGCGGTGTTTGAAAAATATCAGCGAGATGATGACAATGGACAAAGGCACGAGGTCGGTGCGTCCGAAGATTGCCAGAAGAACGGGAACAAGCCCCGCAACGATCAGCGTGGCAAGCGACGAGATGCGCAACACGGCAACGATGGGCAGCCATACCGCGACCGTGATGAGGCCCGTCAACGGATGCAGGGCCGAAAAGACGCCGATACCCGTCGCAACGCCCTTGCCGCCTTTGAACTTCAGCCAAACGGGGAACATATGTCCAAGGACTGCGCCCAAGGCCGCGATGATGCCAAGCGAGGGGTCGTAGGCCGACGCGATCAGAACGGCGGCGACGCCTTTCAAAAAATCGAGAAGAAGCGTGAGCGCGGCGAGTTTTTTATTTCCTGTGCGAAGGACGTTGGTCGCGCCGATGTTGCCGGAACCGATAGAGCGAATGTCGCCGAGCCCCGCGGCGCGCGTCAGCAGAAGGCCGAAGGGGATGCTGCCGAGGAGGTAGGCGAGTAAAAAAACAAGCATTAAGTTGATAAACGGCATTTTCCGTATTCCTGAGTCGAAGAAAGAGTTTTCAATCTGGATACCGGCTTTCGCCGGTATGACGGTTTATTCTCTAGTGCGAGGTCAGTAAATCAATCACAGCCATGCGGACGGCTACGCCGAGTTCGACCTGTTCGCGGATGACGCTGTGCTCGGGATCGTCCGCCAGCTCATCGGTCAATTCTATGCCGCGATTGGTGGGGCCCGGATGCAAGACAATCGCGTTGGGCCTTGCGGCCTTGAGCTTTACATGGTTGAGGCCGTACGAGGCGATATATTCCGTTTTGCGCGCGGAGAAATTGAACGAAAGCCCCGGGCGTTCGTGTTGGATGCGCAGCATGATGATGGCGTCCGCTTCGCGGATGCCGGCCTCCAAGGTATCGCATATCTCGACGCCCATGGTTTGATAGTCGGGCGACATGAAGTAATCGGGTGCGACGACGCGGATGGTTGCGCCGAATTTTTTGAGGATATGAATATTTGATCGCGCCACGCGGCTGCGCGCCAGATCGCCGACGATCGCGACCGTCAGGTCTTCGAGCTTTTTCTTGTGGCGGCGAATCGTCATTGCGTCGAGGAGGGCCTGCGTCGGGTGGGCGTGCGTGCCGTCGCCCGCGTTGATGACGTGTGCTTTGATGCATTTAGAGATGCGCTCGGGTGCGCCTTCGTCCGGATGGCGGATAATAAGGGTGTCAATCTGCATCGCGTCGAGCGTGAGGGCGGTATCCATAAGCGTTTCGCCCTTTGCGGTCGAGCTCAGGGCCACCGGAATATTGATAACGTCGGCCCCGAGGCGCTTGGCGGCGATTTCAAAGGACGTACGCGTACGAGTCGAGTTTTCGAAGAAAAGGTTAACGCAGGTTTTTCCCCAGCATTTTTCGCGTTTCTTCTTCGAGCTGCGGTTTTGCTTGGCGTAGACTTCCGCCAGATCGAGAATGGCGTTGATGTCGGCCTTCGACAGGACGTCTGTGTCGAGCAGATGCGGATGGGTGAACTTATAGGACATTAGAGGCCTATTGGCGGAGAAGAACCAAAGATGGTACTAAGGCGACATTCCTAACACAGGTTTTCTTATGTTGTCCAAACTGCAAATGAGCACGGTCGAGCAAGACGAGGCCGGAATCCGCCTGGACCGCTGGTTTAAACGGCATTTTCCGGGCATCAGCCACGGGCAGTTGG
>CAZQOE010000114.1:0-1119 GCA_964594935.1 uncultured Rhodospirillaceae bacterium
GGCTGGTGTTTTGCGCCTGCGCAATGCCGATGAAGCTGTGCATGATGCCCCAGACGGTTCCGAACAAGCCGATGAACGGCGCGACGGAGCCGACGGACGCCAGAAACGTCATCCATGTTTCGACCATCGCCATTTCGCGGCCTATCGTGACTTGCAGAACGCGGTCGATGCGCGACATGACGCTGGCGCGGCTGGTGGGGTTCGAGAACAGCCCTTTGTCCTGCGCGTTGCGCCATTCCCGCATGCCGGCGACGAAAACGGCCTGCATGGGATCGGCGGGACGCTTGATTTTTTCGAAAAGCATGTCGAGCGAGCCGACGGACCAGAATCTTTCCTCGAAGTACTCGGCTTTTTCTTTAAGCCGCCTGACTTTTCCGATTTTGTCGAAAATGATCGCCCAGGTCAGAACCGAGATGATCAGAAGAAAAAGAATAACGATCTTTCCGACGATGTCGGCATGGCCGAACAACCCCATCAGGGACATGTCGTTGGCGGAAATCGAACCGGCAAGCTGGAGAGCGTTAACGGGAACGGCGGGAGAAGCATCCATAGGAACTAACAAGGGTTAGGGGTTTAAACGGACTTCGGCGAGAAAAAAGCATCCTCTTCATAAAACAAGGTTCGGGGGTAAACAACCCTATTTACCGAAAGACAACCAAGGACTTAATCCACGATCCCGGATGTTGAGGCGAAAACCGCGCTTTTTTTGAATTTTGGTGCTCACGTATGTTGGAATACGCTCCGCTCAAAATTCAAAAAAAGCGCGGTTTGCAGCCCGACAGACGGGATCGTTATCGAGTTATTGCTTGAAAATTTGGCGCAATTGAGGCGGTATTCGCACGGCGCGGCCGGAAGTTGCGCTGACCGCGACAATAACGATGGAGGCTTCGACCAAGATCGTATCGCCGCGGCGGATGACCTGCCGCATCGTCAACGAGCTGTTTTTACACTCGGAAACCCAGGTTTCGATATCCAGCAGGTCGTCGAGCTTGGCGGAAGCCAAATAATCGATGTCCACATGCCGGACGGCCAGAAACAGATTGTGATCGACTCGCGTCTGATGATGGCTGTAGCCAAACGGCCGTAAAAATTCCATACGACCGCGTTCAGCGAATTTCA
>CAZQOE010000114.1:1138-5838 GCA_964594935.1 uncultured Rhodospirillaceae bacterium
TAATCCGCGTAATAAACGATGCCCGCCGCGTCGGTGTCTTCGTAATAGACCCGTATCTGCATATGGTGGGATCTGGAAGGATCATGCTTCGTCGTCATCGGCTTTTTCCTGCAAATTGAGCAATCTTTCTTCCTGCCTTCCGACGGGAAGAGACAAACCGATATGCTTGTATCCGGCTTCGGTCAACATGCGTCCGCGAGGGGTGCGCTGGAGCAAACCCTGCTGGAGCAGATACGGCTCGATGACTTCTTCCAGAACGTCGCGTTGTTCCGACAAAGCCGCGCCCAACGTCTCGACGCCGACAGGCCCGCCGCCGTAATTTTCGGCAATCAGGCGAAGATATTTTCTGTCCATCGCGTCGAACCCCAAGCGGTCGACTTCAAGCCGCCCTAAGGCTTCGTCCGCCGCCTTGGCGTTTATTTCCTTATGCCCCGCTACTGCGGCAAAATCGCGCACGCGGCGCAGCAAACGTCCCGCGATGCGCGGAGTGCCGCGCGCGCGGCGGGAAATTTCGGCGGCGCCGTCTTCCGTCAACGGCATGTCGAGTTTTGCTGCGGCGCGAACGATAATTTGCTGCAGCTCTTCCGGCGAATAAAACTGAAGCCGCAGGGGAATCCCGAATCGTTCGCGCAAAGGCCGCGTGATGAGTCCGCTGCGCGTCGTCGCGCCGACAAGCGTGAAAGGCGGCAGGTCGATGCGCACCGACCGCGCGGCAGGCCCTTCGCCGATCATCAGGTCGAGCTGGAAATCCTCCATCGCGGGATAGAGTATTTCCTCAACCTGAGGGCTAAGCCTGTGAATTTCATCAATAAAAAGAACGTCGTGTGGTTCCAGATTCGTCAGCAAAGCCGCCAGATCCCCCGCCCGCGCAATCACGGGGCCGGACGTTCCGCGAAAATTGACGCCAAGCTCCCGCGCAATAATTTGCGCCAATGTCGTCTTGCCCAAACCCGGAGGCCCCGACAAAAGCGTGTGGTCCAAAGCCTGTTCGCGCTTTTTCGCCGCTTCGATAAAAATTTTCAGATTGGCGCGCAAGGCAGGCTGCCCGATAAAATCGCCAAGCGTCTGCGGACGCAATGCCACATCCGGCACTTCATGCGGCAACGCTTTGCGTTCAACGAGGCGGTCGGGGGCGGTTGCGTTCTTCATGCCGCGCTCTCCTTCCGGCTAAGCTCTAATAAGCTCGCCCGTATAAGGGCATCAAGTTTGGCGTCCGGCTCGCGCATGTGCGCGGCGGAAACGGCGGCGAAAGCTTCGGCGCGGCGATAGCCAAGATTGACCAAAGCCGACAACGCGTCTCCCGCAAGGCTTGGCGGCAACGCCGACGGCGCATCGCCTGAAACCAATCGTATGGGCGTCGTCATAAACGCGGGAACTTTGTCTTTCAATTCGGTCACCAAGCGCAAGGCAAGCTTCGGCCCCACGCCGTCGGCTTGCGTCAACGCGGCTTTATCCTGCGCAGCAATCGCATGCCCCAGTTGTTCGGGCGAAGCCGTACCGAGAATGGACAGCGCGACTTTTGCGCCGACGCCCTGAACCGTCGTCAGCAAGCGGAACCAGTCATGTTCAAGGGCGTCGATAAATCCGAAAAGATTGATCGCGTCTTCGCGCACTTGGGTTTCGATGCGAAGACTGGTGGCCTCGCCCACGGCGCCCATCTCGCGCAACGTTCGGGCCGAGCACGTCACGACGTAGCCGACGCCGCCCACATCTATGATGACGCGCGAGCCGGAAATACTGTCGATTCTGCCGCTGAGCTTGCCGATCATGAAAACCACCGATAAAGGTTCTCTATTTGTACTCTTTTTCGATTATTTAGCAAGCAATACCAACTGGCGCTTTGATTGCCCTATTTGTGTCACGAGCGGTTGCGTAAAGCCTGTCACTCGCTGGCCCGCCGCTTCTTTTAGAACAGCCGTTCAGCCCAGCAAGCGACAGGCAAGGCGCAGAGCGAGTGATGTCGAGCCACGGGCAGGATTTCACGAACACGCGTTTATAAAAGGTTTATGGTGGGCATGGGTGATGGCCACGGCAAGCGCATCCGCCGCGTCCGCCGCTAACTTGCCGGAATTAGGCAGTAAAATCCCAATCATCGCCTGAATTTGAGTCTTTTCGGCATGGCCGTGGCCGGTGATGGATTGCTTGATTCTGTTGGCCGAATACTCGGCAACGCTCAACCCCTGTTGCGCCAAAGCCAGTATCGCGCTTCCCCGCGCCTGCCCCAACAGCAACGCCGAACGCGCGTTTTTATTGACGAACGTTTCTTCAATCGCCGCCTCGGTCGGGCTGTGGGCCTGAACGATATCGGCAATGCCTTCGGCCAAGGTGAGAAGCCTCGCCGTCATCGGCAATTCCGCCGCAGGACTGATCCGCCCCGCCGCAATAAAGCTCAGCCGGTTTCCGTTTTGCGCAATAATTCCCCACCCCGTGTGCCGAAGGCCGGGATCGATGCCGAGAATGACTCGCGTTTTGGACATATTCACAGCCTACTGGAAGTTGAATCCGCGTAACACTTTGAATTCTCCTGCAACAACTTCGACCAACGCTATTGGCACACCATCGTATTCTGCAAACACAAGCGGAGCCTCAAAAAGAGCGCCGTGCTGGGGCTTTATCAAAATTTTCTGCCCCAAACGCAGGGTATTGGCCTCACTTGAGGTTAAAGTCAGGGTTGGAATGACTCCAAGGCCTGCTTTAAGGGGGAGCAAAACGGTTGAAACGGCATTTTCGGGGCTCAAACGCTCCAAACGCTCCATCGAAACGGCGTTTTCGATGCCGAAAGGCCCCGTTTTCGTGCGCCTGAGATCGCTGACGTAACCCACCGTTCCCAACCGCACGGCCATGTCCCGCGCCAGAGAGCGCACATAGGTTCCCTTGCCGCACAAAACCCGAAACGAGGCGCTGTCTTTATCAATCACTTCAACAAGTTCGAATTTTTTGACCACGACTTCCCGCGGCGCAAGATCGACGTTCTCTCCTGCGCGGGCAAGATCATAGGCGCGTTCGCCCTGCACCTTGATGGCCGAAAACGCCGGCGGTTTTTGGGAAATAACTCCCGTAAAGGCGGGAAGAATTTCCCTGATTTGCGCCTCTGTCGGTCTGACGTCGCTTTGCGCAAGCACGGGCCCTTCGGCATCGTCGGTCGAGCGCGCCTCGCCCCAACGCACCGTAAATTCGTATTCCTTGTCGCCGTCCATGACGTAGGGAATAAGCTTCGTCGCTTCGCCGAAGGCCAAAGGCAAAACGCCAGTCGCCAACGGATCGAGCGTCCCGCCGTGTCCTACTTTTTTACCGCCAAGCAACCGCCGCGCGCGGCCCAGCGCCTGCGTCGACGTGAGGCCGAGCGGCTTGTCGAGCACAAGCCAGCCATGGACGGTGGAGCGGATTTCCGGTTTCGGCATATAATCCCTAGCTGTTTTTTCAATTCAATAAATCAATGCCCCCTTACCGGAACTTAATCAAGTTTTAAGCGGCGCGCGGCAGGCTCGGCCTTATGACTCTTTCGCCGCGCCAGAAATTCGAGCTTGTTGTCCGCATTTTGCTGGGGCTGGCCTTTGCCTTTATGGCGGGAATCTATTTCCGCAACGGAATTGCTGCAGTCAAAGCCATCGATTTTGCAAACATTCAGCCCTATCAAACGGGGCACGCCCTGTCGGTTTTCGTCATCGGCTTTTATGCCGCGATGGTGGCCTTTATCTATGCGATACGGCTGCAACCCGTCAGCCGTTTTCCGGGCCTTTTTCCGACTGTTGCGGCGTTGCTTGGCGGGTTTCTAATGCTGGCGCTTCTTTTTCTTTCGCCGCGCAAAGATTTGCCTCTTTGGGCACAGCTTGTTTCCATCGCCCTTGTGTTCGTCGGCAACGGATTCGCGGTTTATATTCTTTCAAAGCTAGGCCGGTCTTTTTCGATTTTGCCGGAAAGCCGGCGCCTTGTGACACAAGGGCCCTATGCCGTCGTGCGGCATCCGTTGTATCTGGCCGAAGCCATCGCCGCCTTCGGCACGACGCTTCTTTTTCTGTCGCCCTTGGCATTCGCCATTTTTGGCGCGCAAATGGGTTTTCAACTGGTGCGCATGCATTACGAAGAAAAAATTCTCGGCGAAAATTTTCCCGAATACGCGGCTTACGCCAGACGCACGAAACGCCTCATTCCCTACATCTATTAGGGCTGCGCCCACCAGCTTTCCATGACATTACCGTAAAGAGACATCTTTGACGGATGACTAACGCGCGTCCACGAGGCGATGTCGTCCGCGCCCAGATAATAAAGCGGAACGAACATATGCTCGTGCATCAAAACGCGATCGAGCGCGCGAACCGTGGCGACAAGCTCTTCCCGCGTCGCGGCGTTGGGAAGTGCCGAGGCTAAAGCGTCGACCACGGGATTCTTGATTCCCGCGTAATTGCGGCTGCCCTTTTGGTCGGCTGCCGCCGAGCCGTAAAAATACATCTGCTCGTTGCCGGGCGAAAGCGAATTGGACCATTTATTCGCGGTGATGTCGTAATCGAAACCGGCCAGTCGCGATTGGTACTGCGCGCTATCGACCGTGTGAACCCGCGCGGCGATGCCGAGGCGCTTGAGGCCCTGCGCCCAGTTAAGCGCGATTTTTTCTTCTATGGGGTCGCTCAGCAATATCTCGAAAGCCACGGGCGCGCCCGCGGGCGTATAAAGCTTGTCGCCGACTATTTTATATCCGCCTT
>CAZQOE010000115.1:0-5828 GCA_964594935.1 uncultured Rhodospirillaceae bacterium
GTATTGGTTGACAGATCATAATAAACAGGCGCAGGAAGATCGCCGCCCGTTTTTGTATTTTGTTCTTCCGGCGAAGATGAGAAAAACGGCGCGTCTTTGGGAAGGTTCGTTCTTAACTTCCCATTTGCATCGCGTTCGAACAGATCTTCTTTTGTCAAACGCCCCAACCATTCGGCAAGTTCCTTTCCGCCGCCGATATTGATGACGTCGGCGCCTGCCGCAAAAAAATCCGCCTCCAGTTCCGGATTGCGGGCAGAAAATCCGGGGCCCCTGACAATGCAGACGGCGTTATCGTTGGATGTTTTCCGCGTAAAGTTTACAAGATCCATTATATCGAGAGCCTGTTGACCGCTCCATGCGGAAAAACCGAGGATGAGCTTTCGATTTTCTTTCTGCGCCTTTGAAATCTGCTCGCGGATTAGTTCCCTCGTTTGTTCAAGTATATCGTTATGCATGCCCCGGACGATTTGTGCGGGGAAAGGCAGAACTTCAACGAAGCGATCGGATTCAGGAACCGAAAGCGATGCCTTCTTGACCCCCGCTTCAACGGCGAGCGATCCCAAATAGACCGTGTCCGTTCCGAGGGGAGCGTGAAAAGGAGCTTCTCCATGCTCTGGCGTTATCGATAGAGCCGAAAAGCACCAGCCGTTTGGGGTAGTGATGTTCAATGACTCATATTTGTTCATTATGAGTTCCATAAAAAAATTTTAGTAAAAAATCTCTCAATTTGGGATATGCGCGATCCCTTTCTTATTAGTTGGCATGCTTCTTAAAGGACGAAGATCGAATTTGTCGGCATATCGTTTTGAAAGCAGTCTTCCTCTTATTTCTTCAGCCGCTATTATAAGCTTTTGGCAATTCGGATTGTTCGCATAGTCGGCGTTTACTTCCGCCAAATACCGTTCGCGCCGAAGGATCCAGTGAACGGAGGCATTGATGCCTTGGGCAAGATCAACGGCATTATAATGATCGCGGCCAATTATCCGGTTAAAATATGAATCAAACTCCCTGTCCCATGCAACGATACGGCTATCTTTGTTGTCCATATCATCGAGAGAATTCATAAAGTAATTCATAACGCCGATAATACGCGGTTTTGTGTCGAGTATCTTTTGCGCGTCATTCGTGAATTTTTTTACAAATCTCTCCTTAATAATGTCTTTATAGAAATCAGGCTTGACCTTGCCTTCATCCCAACCATCTACAATCGCATGTAAAAGGATATTAGGAATCGCGCTTTTCATTAAAAAACCATTGTTTTGCATGAACGCGATGCAATCCAACAAATCGCCATTTTCAAATTGGTTTCCCCAACACGACAGCCCCATACTTTGCATGGCGTAACCCAATTCCCAGTCTTTATCCATAAAATGCTGGGGCGCATAATGGCCTTTATATTTTTTTGAAAGTGCCGTCCCCTCGTACGGCGTCAAAGTAAATTCTTTGCAGTGATGAACAATTTCCGGGTTTGTTTCTCGCCAAAGACCGGACTTTTGTTGATAGACTTCAGCCGTCATGCCCGGATGAATAATCTGGTGCAATGTAACGAAAATGCGGTGTCCAAATCCTTCACCCGAAAATTCATCAATAAGATGATGATAGTTATTCCAAATAGCCTTGTATTCTTCCGGCGTTACAAGCCTTTTTCCGATGCGCCGCCCCAAAAAGTCGCCGTCGTTTTCGGCCTGAAGAGCGTCCAAAGCTATGCCGATGTCTATGACCAACTTCTTATTTTCTTTAAGCTTGTTTTGAAGATAGAGTCGATGCTGATCCGCGCCTTCCGTCGTTCGCAAAGACGTCGCGTCTATAAAATACGACCAGCACAGCGGCTCCTTCATGTCAATTTTCGAGAAAAAATTATCCAAGCGCTCGTACCCATGCCCCTGAGTGGGATTGGGGTTTACGACATTTAAAGTAACCAGCGACATCATCTCGTCCCAATCGTTTTGGAGACGAAGTTTCTTTTTAAGTGCGTCAACGAGCCCTTTTGGTTTTGACATAGCGTCATTCATCAATTCCCGCTTTGCTTCGGTATTTTCATTTTTTAGAATGGCGTTGACTTGTTCAGGAAGGTCTTCCGGCTCAGGCGCGGCCGGGCAAACCAACGAAGCTTCGACCGCGCAGAAATCGCATCTGTTGGAGCAGCCGCTGCCTCCCAGACTAACATCAACCATATACGCCATCGGATTGAAGTAGGCCGGCACAGGAAGATCTCCGCCCGTTGGAATATAGGTTTCTTTTGGCGAAGAGGAGAAAAAGGGCGCGTTATCGGGAACGGACGCCATTAGCCTTCCGTTCGCGTCACGCCCAAATTGATTTTTTTTCGTCAACCGCCCGATCCATTCGGTAATTTCCTTGCCGCCGCCAAGATTAATGATGTCGGCACCGGCGGCAAAAAACGCCGCCTCGATTTCCGTCGCGTGTGCGGAAAATCCCGGTCCGCCAACAATGCAGACCGCACGACCTTCGGAAATTTTTCGCGTATATTCGATAAGGGACATCGCATCAAAAGACTGTTGCCCGCCCCATGCGGAAAAACTGATGATGAGTCCCCGTCCGTCAGCTTCGGCCTTATTAACTTGTTTTTGGATCAGTTCCCTGGATCGATTAAGAATATCGCTATGCGTGCCGCGAAGGATTTCGGAGGGAAAAGGAACGACTTCAACAAAACGATCGGCATCGGAAATGGAATGTGCCGCTTCACGAACCCCCGCCTCTACAGCACGAGACCCCAAATATACCGTGTCTGTATGTAACGGGCTGTGAAATGAGCGCCCTTCAGCATTAGGCACTATTGAAAATGCCGTAAAACGCCAGCCGTTTTCAGGCGTTATGTTTAATATCGCATCCTTGCTCATTGTGAGCCTTTGAAAAAAGTGCGTCGTGAAATATTTACTTAATAATGGACGCTATTATGGGTGGGTTGAATAGTTGCAACAAGCTTTATACGGGCCTTTGGCGGCTTTTTAGCCGCGCTTGTTAACCTTAAGAAGCGATTTTATTATTGATGAGATTGCCCCGAGTTGCATCGGCGATAAGTAAGGATTAGGATTTTGCGTCTTATACAAGGGGGGATGATGATCTTTCTTCTCGCTAATGTCGAATGCACCGGAGGCGGAATTTATGTCGACGATTCCGAAGATACGAAAGATTCTAAGGCGCGCCGCGCTTTTTTAAGCGAAACGGATGCGGTCTGCGAAAAAAAGCCAAGCCCCGTTAGAGACGTTTCAAAATCCGTTGTAGACGACGGTATGCCTCGAAGAGGGCCTACCTATGTGATGTAGTGAAGGAATCATAATCAGCATCACCAAAAAGGCATCATCATTATTTTTGGAAAACATTATGACACTTTTTGCAAGGGATAAAGCCGATTGCATCTCAGCTATTGCGCCTTCCGTCGTTCTCGGCTCAGACGTGTACAGCGAGTATGAAGATAACCGGATGACCCTGTGCGCACGATGCGCCAATCAAAAAACAATCCCGCAAAGTCAGGGGGATTCCTATTGGAGCGTAGACTTTTGTCGCGCCGTTAACCCCAGCCGGGCATGCGCAGAAATCAACGACGGTCATTGCGCCTGTTATAGGCCAAGCTTATTTACAAATCCCGGCGCGTGGATTTGGTACGCGCTTACGCACTGAATATTCAAATTAGTGGTTATTGCGGAACGACGGCCGAAATTATTCGGTGACGGGTTCGGATGCCTCGGTTTCGGCGGCTTCATCCCCGCCTTCGCCGTTGCCGTTGGCGTCGCCGGATTGGTCGTCAACTGCCGCGACAGAAACAACTTTTTCGGTATCGCCGACGCGGAAGACCGTGACACCTTGGGTGCGGCGACCCGCGATGCGGATGTCCTTGACCGGCGAGCGGATGATCTGGCCGCCGTCGGACACGAGCATGATTTCTTGCGTTTCCTTGACCGGGAACGTCGCCACGATAAGCCCGTTGCGTTCGGACATATCCATGTTCCAGATGCCCTGCCCTCCGCGGCCTGAAATGCGGTACTCGTACGCCGAGGTACGCTTGCCGAAGCCGCGTTCGGACACCGTAAGCAGGAAATCTTCCATGCCCGCCAGTTCGGCATAGCGTTCGGGCGACAGGGTTAAGTTCGTCGTCGTTTCTTCATCATCCCCGTTGGCAGACGTCGTTTCATCGGTTTCGCCTTCCGCACGGCGCGCAGCATTGGCCTGCTTGAGGTAGGCGGCGCGTTCGTCGGGCGTCGCTTCGACATGGCGCAAAATCGACATCGAAATCACGCTGTCGCCTTCGGCCAGCTTGACGCCGCGCACGCCCACCGAATTGCGGCCCGCGAAAACGCGGACTTCATCGACGGCAAAGCGTATGGCCTTGCCCTGCTTGGTCGCCAGCAGGATATCGTCGTGTTCGGTGCAGGTGGCGACCGAAATCAGATGGTCGCCTTCGTCCAGTTTCATCGCGATGATGCCGCTTGGGCGCACGTTGCTGAAATCGGACAGTTGGTTGCGGCGAACCGTGCCGCTGGTGGTGGCAAAAACAGCGTTGAGCGAGGCCCACGTCGTTTCGTCTTCGGGCAAGTGCAGCATGGTGGTGATGGTTTCGCCCTGTTCGAGCGGCAAAAGATTGACCAGCGCCTTGCCGCGCGATTGCGGGTTGCCCAAGGGGAGCTTGTAGACTTTGAGCTTGTAGACACGCCCCAAAGACGAGAAGAAAAGCATGGGCGTGTGCGTGCTTGCGATAAAGATGTCGTAGACGAAATCTTCGTCCTTCGTCGCCATGCCCACGCGGCCTTTGCCGCCGCGCTTTTGCGCGCGATAGGTCGATAGCGGCACGCGCTTGACGTAGCCTTCGCGGCTGACGGTCACGACCATGTCTTCGCGCTGGATGAGGTCTTCGATATCGGCTTCGAATTCCACCGGTTCGATGGTCGTCCGACGCGGAGTCGCAAATTTCAGCTTAATCGCCGCGAGTTCGTCGGACATGATTTTGAAAATACGCTCGCGCTTGGCGAGAATGTCGAGGTAGTCCGCGATTTGCGCGACGACTTCTTTTAAATCGTTGCCGATCTTGTCGCGCTCCAGCCCCGTCAGGCGGTGCAGGCGCAGATCGAGGATGGCTTTGGCCTGGACTTCGGAGAGCTTGTAGGTCGGATTGGCCGCTTTGGCGTCGAAGGATTCGTCGACCAGCGTGATAAGCGGGGCGACATCGCCGACGGGCCATGCCTTCGCCATCAATTCGGCCTTGGCGACGGCGGGGTCGTTGGCCTTGCGGATCAGCGCGATGATTTCGTCAATATTGGCCACGGCAACGGCGAGGCCGAGCAAGATATGGGCGCGGTCGCGAGCCTGACGGAGTTCGTATTCCGTCCGGCGCGTGACGACTTTTTCGCGGAATTCGACAAAGGCCTTGAGAACGTCCTTTACGTTCATCAACTGCGGGCGCCCGTTGTTGAGCGCGAGCATGTTGACCGCAAAATTGGATTGCAGCGGCGTGTGGGCAAAAAGCAGGTTTAAAACGACTTCGGCCATCGCGTCTTTTTTGACTTCAACCACCACGCGGACGCCGTTTTTCATGCACGCATTCGGCGATGCGCTTGACCAAAACTTCCTTGTTCAACTGGAAAGGAATTTCGGTAAAGACAATGGCTTGGCGGTCTTTCTTGAATTCTTCGATCTGGTGGCGCGCGCGCATGACAATGCTGCCTCGCCCCGTATGCATGGCGGCTTTGCATCCCGCCGCGCCCAAAATGATCGCGCCCGTCGGAAAATCGGGACCCGGGATGATTTCGAGCAGTTCTTCAATCGATATATCGGGATTTTTTATGAGCGCAAGCGTCGCGTCGCAGACTTCGCCG
>CAZQOE010000116.1:0-5826 GCA_964594935.1 uncultured Rhodospirillaceae bacterium
AGAGCTTCCTAACCCAAGCCAAGGCAAGGGCCGCGCGGCGCCATGAGATACGTTCCGACCGTCAACGATGAAAGCCTGAGACAAGGCCTTACCATATCGACGGGTCTGCACTTTTTGATGTTTTTGTTTATGTTCTTCGGCTTGCCGCGCATCATCACGCCGCTTCCTTCGCACCACGAGCCCGTTCCCTTCGACATCGTGACGATTGCCGATATTACGAACGTGCGCATCAAGGACGAAACAGCCGAGGCAAAACCGCCTTCTCCTCCCGAATCCAAGCCCCAGCCCCCTGCGTCGGCGCCAAGCCCCGCCAAGGAGGAAGCGTTGCCGGAAGCCCTGTTGCCGAAGCCCATGGACAAGCCGAAACCACCGGCTCCCGAAAAACCCGCGGCGCAACAACAGGATTTGCTGGGCAGCGTCCTTAAAAACGTCGCCAAGCTGAAACCCGCTGAAGTCACAAGGGAAACCGACCAGAAAACGGATGGGAATGCGGTGGCCGGGGCCAATACCGGGCCCGCCCTGTCGTCGCGCCTGACGATTACCGAAGAAGACGCGCTTCGCCGCCAGATATCGTCCTGTTGGAACCCGCCCATCGGCGCGCGCGACGTTCAAAGCCTTATCGTCGAGATTCTTATCGACGTGAACCCCGATCGCACGGTCGCCAATCTCGAGATTGTTGACAAAGGACGCTACGGAAGCGATTCTTTCTTCCGCGCGGCCGCCGACGCAGCCGTGCGCGCCGTCCGCAATCCGAAATGCAGCCCGCTGGAGCTGGTGCCGGAAAAATACGAGCAATGGAAACGCATCGATTTCACTTTTGATCCGAGGGATATGTTATGACGAAAAAAAGCATCTGCAGGTTTGTCGCTCTCGCTCTTTTGGCGGCGACCGGTTTTTCAAACGCGGCGCGCGCCGAGGTGAAAATCGACATCACGCGCGGCGTGGTCGAGCCCATCCCCATCGCCATTCCCTCTTTCTACGGCGCGACGTCGTCCGAATCGAACTTCGGGCGCAACATCGCCGACGTTGTCTCGGCCGATCTGGTCCGCTCCGGCCTTTTTTCAGCCGTCGACCCGCGCTCTTTCGTGCAGGACTCCAATTCGCTTCTCGTACAGCCCCATTTCGCCGATTGGCGCGTCCTTAACGCGCAGGCTTTGGTCGTCGGCAAGATCGAAGCCCAAGCTGGCGGCAAGCTGAAAGTCGAATTCCGCCTATGGGACACGTTCTCGGAACAGCAGATGACGGGCCTTGCCTATTTCTCGATCCCCAGCAACTGGCGGCGCGTCGCGCACATCGTCGCCGACGCCATTTACAAGCGCATCACGGGCGAGGACGGCTATTTCGACACCCGCATCGTCTATATCGCCGAAACCGGCATCGCCACGCATCGCGTCAAAAGACTCGCGATCATGGATCAGGACGGCGAAAACAACCGCATTCTTTCGGACGGTCGCGCCATCGTCTTGACGCCGCGCTTCTCGCCGACCATGCAGCAGATCACCTACATGGCCTATTACAACAACCGCCCGCGCGTTTATCTGTTCAACATCGATACGGGCGCGCAGACGGTCTTGGGCGATTTCGACCATATGACATTCGCGCCGCGCTTTGCGCCCGACGGCCAGCGCGTCGTGTTTGCCCTCTCGGATAAAGGCGCGTCGAACATCTATACGATGGACTTGCGCTCGCACCGTATCCAGAAATTGACCAGCGGGTCCTCCATCAGCTCGGGGCCATGCTATTCGCCCGACGGCAAACGTATTACGTTCGAGTCCGACCGCGGCGGATCGCAGCAGATTTACGTCATGGATTCCGACGGCACGGACGCCAAGCGCATCAGCTTCGGCGACGGTAATTACGGAACGCCGGTCTGGTCGCCGCGCGGCGATTTAATTGCTTTCACCAAGATGCACGGCGGAAGGTTCTATATCGGCGTCATGCGTCCTGACGGCACGGGCGAACGTCAACTCGTCGAATCGTGGCATGCCGAAGGCCCGACATGGGCCCCGAACGGTCGCGTCCTAATGTACTTCAAGGAAGCGCCGTCCAGCCAAGGGTCGCGCCCGAAGCTCTATTCGGTCGATTTGACAGGATATAACGAACGGGAAATCCAGACACCGACGGATGCATCAGACCCAGCGTGGTCTCCATTGCTTCCGTAACCACCAGTTACGATCTCGCTAATTGGGCTTCCGCCTTCGCTAAAGCTACGGCGGACAAGGCAAATCGCGCCGTTCTTGATTTTGCCGCGGCCTAGGCGTTAGGAACTTTTGCTGGGATCAAAAACCTTTCCCGGGAACCACAGGCGGCCTTTTTTGTCTTCAATCTCGACAAGCCAGACGTCAGGATCGGTGGCGGTTTGGCGCGAAAGATAGGCTTCTGCTTTTGCTTCGGGCATTGGGTCTTGGTTCGTTGCGGGAGTCCAAACGCGCTCGTCGCCATCCCGTGCCTCGGTTAAAACGCGCGCCGTTCCGTTCAATAAATTTATTTTCAGAATAATCGTGCCGCTGTTGGGGTCACCGCGATGAGTGACGGTTATCGGCACGCCTTCACGTTCGGCGGCGCGGGCAACCGAGCCCACATATAGTGAAGTAGGCGGTCGCGCTTCACTCATTCTTTGATTTTTGGCGGCGTGGAAGCGGGCATTACATGCCCGCGCGTCAGGGCTAAAACGCTGATGGAAACAAAGCCCTGTTGCAGCGCGGCGGCGTCGCTTTCGGGCGCGGCGTCCGTTTTGGGATGGTGGCTTGGGTATATCCAGAAATATTCTCTTTCGCGCAAATCTTTTCCCGGCTTGGTCGCGAACGGAGGCGTCAGCCCGTGGGAAGGATGCGTCCAGCGCGTGCCCGTGATTTTTTCGAACGGCAAATTGGGGATGTTGATGGACAGGCTGTGGCCCTTGTCCCAGCCTTTTTCCAGAAGGCCGGACAGAAGGGCGGGCAAAAGGGCCTCAGCCGTTTCCCATCGCACGTCTTTGTGTTCGCCGCGCTTCATGCTGATGCCGATAGAGGGAACGTTATACATAAGGCTTGTAAACGCGCCGCCTAACGTGCCCGACAGATTAACGTCGAAACCGATGTTAATGCCGGCATTGACGCCCGACAGGACAACATCGGGCGCACCATCCTTCATAATCTGTTGAAGCGCAATGATGACGCAATCGGCGGGCGTTCCCGATACGGCAAAACGACGCTCGCCAAAAGGATGGATGCGAACCGGATTGATCATCGTCAGGCTTTGAGCCGCGCCGCTTTGCTCCAGCAAAGGAGCGACGACCCAGACTTCAACCTCGGGCGCCAGATTGCGGGCAGCGTTAGCGAGGATTTCGAGACCGGGGGCGTCTATCCCGTCGTCGTTCGTCACCAGAACGCGCAAATTCCTTTTCATTCAAATCCAACTTTCTCGGAAATAAAATACAAAGGCCGCGCTTTCACTTCGGTGAAAATCCGCGCCATATACTCGCCGATAATGCCGAGGCTGAGCAATTGAAGTCCGCCCAAGAACAAAATGCCGACCATGAGGGAGGCGTAGCCGGGAACGTCGATGCCGAAAAGCATCGTGACGAGGACAAGGTATAAGGCATACGCGAAAGCGGCAAGGGACACGAGCGCGCCGCACCACGTCCATATCCGCAACGGCAGCGTGCTGAACGACGAAAGGCCGTCGAAGGCAAAACGCAGAAGGCGGAAAAAGCTCCAATTCGTGTGGCCGCTGTCGCGGGGCTCGACTGCAAAGGGAACCGTGGCCTGGCGAAATCCAATCCATGCCGTCAGCCCTTTCATAAAGCGGCTGCGTTCGGGCAAAGCGTTAAGGGCGTTGAGCGCCTTGCGGTCGATTAGGCAGAAATCGCCGGCGCCTTCGGGCATCTGGATGTCGGCAATATGGCGGAAAACGGCGTAAAACGCGCGCGAGAAAAGGCCGCGAAAACCGTCGTCCGTTCTGCGGTCGATGCGTGTCGCATAAACGACGTCGAAGCCTTCGCGCCATTTTTCCACCAGTTTGGCGATAAGCTCGGGCGGATGCTGAAGGTCGCTGTCCATCGTTATGGCGGCTTCGCCCGTTGCCAAATGAAGCCCGCAGGTCAGGGCGATTTCTTTGCCGAAGTTGCGGGCAAAACGCGCGATCTTCAGCCGTTGGTCGAATTCGCGTTCGTGGACGAGGGCGGCAAATGTGCCGTCGGAGCTTCCGTCGTCGACGCAAATAATTTCGTAGCTGAGGCCGAGTTGGCCGAGCGCGGGGTAAAGCCGCTGCAACAAATGGCGGACGCCCGCGGATTCGTTATGAAAAGGAAGAATGATGGAAAGTTGAGGCATCGGGAACCCGGAAGACCAAAACAATGATGAAGAACGGACGATAGCCCATTATTCTCTGTATGCCGAGTCCCTAAAGGCCTTCTACTTTAGAAGCCTTCGCGTTCCTTGCGCTTGCGTTCGACCTTGCGTTGACGGCGAACGGATTCGGACTTTTCGCGGGCTTTGCGTTCCGATGGCTTCTCGTAGTTGCGGCGCAGCTTCATTTCGCGAAACACTCCTTCGCGCTGAAGTTTTTTCTTGAGAGCGCGGAGCGCCTGGTCAACATTGTTATCACGTACGAGAACTTGCACGAAGCATCCCTCCTCAGGGAATTAGAGAGTCAAAAACATTTCTCACCGCCGCCGGAAGGCGACTGAGGGGTGAGGGAATAACATAATCAATATGTTAGGGCAATAAGTTATCTGGTTGCGCGATTTCGCCCACGCAGGGACGAAAAGCCATATTTATCAATGGATTGTTGTTATATGACGCCCGTCGGGGGAATGATACGTTGCGGAAAAGCGTGTGTCGCAGGTAGTCTAAAACATCAAAAGACGGTAACGCGAAAGAGAGTCCGGCCATGAAAAACAATTTATTTACCCCCCTTACATTGCGCGGGGTCACGTTCAGGAACCGCATTTTTCTTTCGCCGATGGACCAATACAGCGCGGAAGACGGCAAGCCGAACATCTGGCACCTGACGCATTACGGCGCTCGCGCCATCGGCGGCGTCGCGTGCATCATTCAAGAGGCGACGGCCGTCGTGCCCGAAGGGCGCATCAGCCCGGGAGATTTGGGCATGTGGGACAAGGCGCACGTCGCCGCGTCGCGCCCGCTCGTTCAGTTCATCAAGGAAAACGGCGCCGTGCCCGGAATCCAATTGGGCCATTCGGGACGCAAGGGCTCGACCAGCATTCCGTGGAAGGGCGACGGATACGTTCCGCCAGAAAAAGGAGGATGGAACGTCGTCGCGCCTTCCGCGATAGCCTTCGACGATAAATCGCCCACCCCTCACGCGCTTTCCGAACCGGAAATTCAAAAAATCGTCGCGGCCTTCGGGGCGGCGGCCGAACGGTGCGCCGACGCGGGGTACGAGGTTATCGAATTGCACGCGGCGCACGGCTATTTGATGCATCAATTTTTGTCGCCGCTTTCCAATCAACGCACCGATCAATACGGCGGCAGCCTCGACAACCGCATGCGGTTTGTGTTGGAGGTGGCGGCGGCCGTGCGCAAGGCGTGGCCCGAGCATCTGCCGCTGATTGCGCGCATTTCGGCGACCGATTGGGTCGATAGCGGCGGATGGGACTTGTCGCAATCCGTCATTCTTTGCGCGAAGCTCAAGGAAATCGGCGTCGATCTGATCGACGTTTCGACGGGCGGGCTGATACCGGGGACGAAAATCGTCACGGGCCCCGGCTATCAAGTGCCGTTCGCCGACGCCATCAAGCAGGGCGTGCAGATACCGGTCGCCGCGGTCGGGCGCATCGTCAACGCTTTGCAGGCCGAGCAGATTATCGCCAATCATCAGGCG
>CAZQOE010000117.1:0-5737 GCA_964594935.1 uncultured Rhodospirillaceae bacterium
AACTGTGCGCCTGACCATGGGTTTCGGGACTGGCGGTCAATATACCGTAATGCCACGGCAATCCCGCATGCATTCTAATTTTGCGCGGATGAGGATCGTCAGGATCCGCAGAAATCAAAGTTCCGTACTGCGCCGTATAACGCGGATCGTAGCGCTTAACATTCATAGGCTCGCTTGCCACAAATATAGTTCGGTGGCGAGGAAGGGGAATATTTATGTCCTGCATGGCGCCGTCATAAACGACGACATAATCGAAAGGTTCTTTACCGTCGAAGATAAACTGGCATGCTCCCCAAACTCCATCTGCACCCGGAGTCTGCCTTTTCCAAGGCCATGAATTGTTAGTAAAAAAACCAACGCGCAAAAATTTGTCGGACGTCATGCTTCTTTCCTTTTCCACGTTAGAACGGGGGCTAACAAGCCGTCCCTTCTTCCAGTCCAATGCGGAGATTCACTAACGTAACCGAGAACCCTAAACGTCGCGAGAGGTAGCTCGTTCGGGGCATATATCCACATTTTTTCGTGAAGGCCAGCGACGATTTCAACCCAATAAAGCCCTTCGTTCAAAAGATGGGGTGGTATCTGCGCGGACAAAACGCATTTCCCTTTTCCTAAACTGGGCCAACGATCGGGCCTATCGTCGGTTGCATACGACCAGTATAGAAGCTGTTTGTTTTCGGCATACAACGCATATCCGATTTTTAAATCCGGCTGAGGCTCTATAATATCCGCTTCAATATGGACAAAAAGAGAATCTGTCGACATAGAAGGTTTTTGGATAGGGACGCCTGCTTCGTCGCCAATAGTAACACTGTGTATTCTCAGTATTTCACTATGCCTTGTTTCTGCAAACCGGATGAACGGCGTTTGATCTTCTTCCCTTCCGTAAAGATATTGCTGGGCAATCCCCGATATATCGCGCGTATCTTTGATTAACTTGCCCTGTTCCAACCACAAGACGCGATTGCACAGCTGTTGAATAGCATTCATGTTGTGGCTCACAAAAAGAATTGTGCGCCCATGTCCGGCAATGTCTTCCATTTTGCCCAGACATTTTTTCTGAAATTGCACATCGCCAACCGCCAGAACTTCGTCGATAACCAAAATTTCCGGTTCAAGGTGCGCCGCAACGGCAAAAGCAAGGCGCACATACATGCCCGACGAATACCGCTTAACAGGCATGTCCAGAAATTTTTCAATCTCGGCAAAGGAAACGATTTCATCAAATTTGCGGCGTATTTCACGCTGAGTCATTCCCAAAATTGCGCCATTGAGATAGACGTTTTCCCGTCCCGTTAGCTCCGGATGAAAACCCGTTCCAACTTCCAGAAGACTGCCTACGCGGCCTTTTAAGGTAATACGCCCTTCTGTCGGCTCTGTAATGCGGGAAAGCATCTTTAAGAGCGTCGATTTGCCAGCCCCGTTGCGGCCAATAATTCCGACGCGTTCTCCCGTTTTGATGTTGAAGGAAAGGTTCCGCAGAGCCCAAAAATCTTCGCTTACCCTCCCCTGCTCCTTGCCGATCATACGCCGCCAAGCATGCTGCATGTTCCGAGTCAGCATGTTGCGAAAAGTTTCATACTTTTCCTGATGCTTTTCGGGCAATCTGTAACGTTTGCCTATATTTTCTGCAACAATGATGGTCATGACGGTTTATATCACATCGGCAAAAGTTTGTTCGGTTCTGCGAAAATAACGGATTCCCCAGCACAGAAAGGCGGCTGTTACAATGCATGAAAAGGCGACACTTGTGACATTGAGCGGCGCTTCGGTTCCTCCAAGCGCCCACCGGAAACCATCGATAATGCCAACCATGGGGTTGATGCTGTAAAAAGCGCGCCATTTTTCAGGAACGATCGAGCTGCTGAATCCTACCGGAGATACATACATGCCAAATTGCATCAGAAATGGAACAACATACCGAAAATCGCGGTAGCGTACGTTCAATGCGGCAATAAGCAGCCCGCTTCCCAGCGAAAGCAAAAAAGTCAAAATTAGAAAAAAGGGAACAGCAATAATACGGATATCCGGCCAAACACCGAACCACATCATCAGCGCCGCTAACAACACAGCCGCGATTAACGTATCAAAAAGGCAGACCATGATGGCCGCCGCCGGAATAATCAAACGGGGAAAATACACTTTCGAAATCAGATTGGCATTATCCGTCATGCTGCTCGAGGCGGCAACAAAAGATGTAGAAAAAAACTGCCATGGCAAAAGGCCTATGAAAACAAGAACCGAATATGGCAAATTGTCGGATGGCAGCTTGGCCAACCTTCCGAATACAAGGGTAAAAGCCAACATCGTCAGCAAAGGGCGAAACCACGCCCATGCCACGCCAAACACCGTTTGTTTGTAGCGGACAAGAACGTCTCGCCACGTCAAAAAAAGAAAGAGTTCGCGACAACGCCAGATGTCTCGCCAGTAATACGCCTCGATCCTTCCGGCTTCGAGCACCAATTCCTGAGGCGTTTCCTTGGCCATACCGTGCTATTCCTTTAGTGCCCGACCTTAGCCGAGATGTTTGCGAGAAAAAACCGCAAGAATTTTACAGGCTTTTATCATCTGAAGGCGGATATCGTAATGATGATTGCCGAGGAAGAAGCCGTTCTTATCAATCTCATCCGCCGCCTTGATTTTAGACCCCTTTGTGTGGGGTAAAAGCTTGATGACAGGATTTTTAAGGAAGTTGCCCGCGACAATCGGGCGGCATTCGATGCCGGCTTTTGTCAAAAGCTTTATAAGCTCCGTGCGACGACCAGCCAAAGGCCCTTCGAGCACAAAGGCAAAGCCAAACCATGAGCTGTTTCCGCTTTCCTTTTGCATGCGGATATTTTTGATTTTAGCCATGCGCGCAACAAGGATTTTAGCGTTCTTGCGCCTATAACTTACTATCTTTGGTAGTTTTTTGAGCTGCTCCTGCCCCAAGGCGCCTTCCACCTCGAGCGGGCGAAGGTTGTATCCCGGCAGAACAAAGCGGAAAAGTTTTTCAAACGCATCGCCGTCATATGCCAAGTGGCTGTGCGGCGGCTGTTCCCTGACCCATCCATGCGCGCGTAATGACAACAAGACATGATAGAGCTGTTCATCGTCGGTCACCACCATGCCGCCTTCCATCGTCGATATGTGGTGCGAAAAAAAAGTGCTGAACGTTCCGCAGACGCCGAACGTGCCCGTCATCTTTTTTCCAAACGTTGCCCCCATCGACTCGCAGTTGTCTTCTATAAGAAGCAGCTTATGGCGTTTGCAGATGTCTTTAAGACGGCGCATGTCGCACGGATTGCCCAAAAGGTTGACGGCAAATATCGCGCGGGTTTTGGGTGTAACGGCTTTTTCGACAAGTGCCGGATCGATATTGAATGTCTTCGGGTCGATATCGACAAAACGCAATTTCAGCCCCAACTGGGTGACGGGATAATACGTCGTCCCCCACGATACCGCCGGAACAATGACTTCGTCGCCGGGCTTAAGCAGTTTTTTCGGGTGATAAACAAGACCCGCTATCGCTAAGAGATTGGCGGAAGAGCCCGAGTTGGCCATGACGGCGTATTTGCTTCCAAAAAATTTGGCGAATTGCTTTTCGAACTTTTTGACTTCCTCTCCCATCGTAAAGCGGCCGCTTTTTATCACGCGTTGAAGGGCTTTCATTTCAGCGTTATCCCATGTTTCGGTTGCTAGAGGATAAAAGGTCATCAGGCTACTTTCTTTGTGGACGATTGATACCATTCGACGGCTTTAGCAATTCCAGATTTCAAATCGACGCGCGGATGCCATCCTAAGGCGTTCGCGCGCGAGGAATCCATCAGTTTTTTCATCATGCCAACGGGCGCATCGAGATTATGCGCGAACTTTCCCTTAAAACCGAGAACTTGCGCGATGCATTCGTAATACTCGTTGACCGTATGGTCCTTGCCGTAGCCGACATTGAGATAAGGCGGGAGTTTTTCAAGCTTATCGCCGAAAGACAGAATAAAATGCGCCAAATCGCTAACATACATAAATTCGCGGCGCGCCGTGCCGTCGCCCCAGATTTCGACTGTATTTTTGCCTTTTTGCACGACGTCGGAAATTTTGAGGATGGCCGCTGCGATAAGATGCCCCGACGCCGCGTCAAAGTGGTCGCCTGCACCGTAAAGATTGGGCGGAATGATGGTGCGATATAAAAGCCCATATTGGTTTGAGGCATATTCGCAGAAGCGCGCCGTCGCGATTTTGGCCAGCGCATAGCCTTCGTTTGTCGGCTCAAGCGGCGCCGCAAGGATGTGTTCTTCTTTTAAATCTTCGCCGAAATCCTTGGGGTACATGCAAGAACTGCCCAGATAAAGCAGCTTTTTAACGCCGGCTTTCTGCGCCGTTTCGACGACGTTCATGCCCATTAGCACATTGTCATAAAGAAACCCGCACGGATCGGCGACATTGGCCTTGATGCCTCCGACTTTGGCGGCAGCGTGAATAACAAGATCGTAAGCGTGGGCTTTAAACCATCTTTGAACAGACTCTGAATCACGCAAATCGAGCTCCTTGCTTCGGGGCGCGTCGATTTTCCACGCAGGAACTGATTGGGCAGCCTGGCGGCGAAGGGCCTGACCTACCATTCCTGAGCCACCCAAAAGCAAAACGCGCATGTGTCGGCTCCTCTTCGGCGCTCAGGCTCGAGATTTCTTGCGGATATTTTTGCCGGGCATCACCAGCGCCTTTTGTTCGGCCAAGTCCGCCGCAACCATTTCGCACACCAGTTTTTCCAGCTTCGTACGCGCTTTCCACTTAAGTTTCTTGCGGGCCTTCGACGGATCGCCGAGCAGAAAGTCGACTTCGGTCGGGCGATGATAACGCGGGTCGATTTGGACAATCGTTTTTCCCGTTTTCTTATCGATGCCGATTTCGGCCTTGCCCTTGCCCTTCCAGACAACCTTTACACCAACTTCAGCAAAGGCCAGTTCAACAAAACGGCGCACCGTTTCGGTTCGCCCGGTAGCCAGAACGTAATCGTCCGGTTTTTTCTGCTGTAGAATGCGCCACATGCCTTCGACGTATTCTTTGGCATGGCCCCAGTCGCGCTTGGAATCCAGATTGCCGAGATAAAGGGTGTCTTCCAGCCCCAAATGAATGCGGGCAACCGCGCGCGTGATTTTCCGCGTAACGAATGTCTCGCCACGGATGGGGCTTTCGTGATTGAACAAAATACCGTTGGCCGCGAATATGCCGTAGGCTTCGCGGTAGTTGACGGCAATCCAGTAGGCGTAAAGCTTGGCCACGCCATAGGGGCTGCGCGGATAAAAAGGGGTCGTTTCCTTTTGCGGAATTTCCTGAACCTTGCCGAACATTTCTGATGTCGAGGCCTGGTAGAATTTCGTCTTTTTTGTCAGTCCAAGAATGCGGATGGCTTCGAGAATACGTAAAGGCCCAAGCGCATCGGAGTTGGCCGTGTATTCCGGTGTTTCAAAACTGACTTGTACGTGGCTTTGCGCCGCGAGGTTGTAAATTTCGTCGGGCTGCACGGCCTGAATAATGCGGATCAGGTTAGTCGAATCCGTCATGTCCCCATAGTGAAGGCGAAGCCGTGGATTGAGTTCGTGCGGATCCTGAAAGATATGATCGATGCGCGCCGTGTTGTAGGACGACGAACGGCGCTTAATGCCATGGACGATGTAGCCTTTTTTGAGCAGAAGTTCGGCAAGGTAGGCACCGTCTTGACCTGTGATGCCGGTGATAAGGGCTGTTTTTGGCATATTGA
>CAZQOE010000118.1:0-1794 GCA_964594935.1 uncultured Rhodospirillaceae bacterium
TAACCTTGTAGTGCGTGAGCGCCGCCCTGCCCTTGGCCGTTACGGCCATTTTCTTTCTGTCTCTTGTACTGCGGCCAATGGGCGCGTCGATGCTGCCCGCGGTTGGAACAGGCACGCCCCAGACAACGGCCTGATAGGTGCGGCTCAGGCTTCTGTCGGAAAATTGTTTGGTCAAAGCCTGATGCGCAGCGTCGTTTTTCGCCACAATCATCAAGCCGCTTGTGTCTTTGTCCAGCCGATGCACGATGCCGGGCCGCGCAACGCCGCCTATCCCCGAAAGGCTTCTGCCGCAACGCGCCAACAGCGCATTGACGAGCGTATGGTCGCGGTTTCCGGGGGCAGGATGCACGACGAGCCCCGCTTGCTTGTCGATCACGATGACGTCGTCGTCTTCGTAAACGATCGCGATGTCCATTTCCTGCGCTTCGGGTTCGGCTTTTTCAGGAGGAGGCACGACAAGCGTAAAAACTTCGCCTGTTTTGACCTTGCGGCTGCTGTCGGTAGCGGTTTTTCCGGAAAGAGTCAGGTTCCCTTGTTCCATAAGGGCCTGAATGCGCGCGCGCGACAAAGACGATTGTTGCGCCGCCGCTAACGATGCAATTGCCTTGTCCATGCGAAGCCCCGCCAGTTCATCGGGGATAACAAGGCGAAGAGATTGGCTTTTCATTTCTGCAGAGACGGGGGTTGATCCAACCGATACTGCCGGGAAAATTGATCGATCACCTTTAATAGGGCGTCTTCGACCTTTTTGGGATGAAGCGACTGGCCGCTCACGGCCTTCATGTGGTGGCGCCAATATACAACCGTCACATTGCGGGGTGCGTTGACCGGCGGAATAACGACAGTCGCGCGATTTTCCGCCGACAGGGAAATCCACGACACGCAATTCATGTTTTCGTCGACATGGGTCGATATTTCGGTGAGCAATTGAATGCGCGCAACACCCACCATCGGCGGTCTTGCATCGACGACGGCCGTGGCCGGAACGCCCGATTCAAGAAAACCTTTTTTGAAAACAGCGGCAATTTGTTCGCGTTCAAGACGGCAGTAATCTGACGCTTTGGTATCTTCGAATTTCACGTAATTGATAATGACTTCGCCGACGTTATAGAGCTCGGGCGCAGAGCCTTGGGCTTGGGCTTCCTGAGGCGCAAAAGGCAGATAGAGAAGAGTTAAAAAAAGAAAATAGGCACTTTTTTTCATTACGCTTCTCCTTTTTTTGCTTTTTACTCCCGCTCGTCGCGCTGCGTGCGTTCCTTGCGTTCGTGGCGTTCTTGCGCCTCGACGGTCAATGTCGCAATCGGGCGCGCATCGAGGCGCTTGATGCCGATGGGCTCGCCTGTTTCTTCGCAGAAACCGTATTCGTTGCGATCGATGCGTTCCAAGGCTTCGTCGATCTTGCTGATCAGCTTGCGTTGACGGTCGCGGGTGCGCAATTCAAGCGCGACTTCCGTTTCGGCCGAGGCGCGGTCCGTAATGTCGGGTTCCTGCATGCCGCCGTCATCCTGCAACTCCTGCAGCGTGAGATCGGCTTCGCGCACGATGTCGGCTTTCCAGCGCAAGAGCTTGGTCCGGAAATACTCAAGCATTACCGGATTCATATACGGCTCTTTTTCCGTGGGCTTGTAATTCGGCGGAACGGTTACGGTGGCCATGCAATACTCCTGTTAAGACCTTACAAGTCGAGAGCCAAGGAAGATAGAGGAACCTGCCTTGCCAAGTCAACGCAGGATAAAGGGTGATTTATCCAATGCCTATTATTGGGGTATGGATGAATGGATTGTGGATGGGAAA
>CAZQOE010000118.1:1804-5724 GCA_964594935.1 uncultured Rhodospirillaceae bacterium
TGATTTATCCAATAAATTCATAAGGTTGCCATATTTGTTCGAAATAACGGACTTCAGTTCGCGTGAACAAGCGCCCTCTTCACGCTATCGATTGTGAACAGCAAAAGCACGCCTGATTCTGACGATGCGAACAAGGCGTCTCCGGCGGCGTTCCAGACAAGGCCGTTGATGGCCGAGTTTATAGGTGGGCGCGACTGCTCTGCGGTATGCTCGCGTTGCTCGCTCCCCGCAACCGCGACTGCGCCTTCCGGCGGATTGATCATAATTTCCATTCTGCCGTCCAAAGGAGCCAAAACGATCATGCCGTCGCTGTAACCGGCAGCGACCATTTCGTCTTTCGGATGCGGGGCGACTTGCGTCACCAATCTGTTTTCCGCGCCGCCGAGCATCAACGGCGATTTTCCCCACGGCCCGCCGCTGGAAAACGGCCAGCACACGACTTGCTGCGCGCCGGACGTCGCCAGATATTTTCCGCGCGCCGTAAAAGCCATTGAACGGATTTTTGACATATAGCCCTGCATCCGCATTTCTTTGTTATCGTCGGAAAGCATCCAGCCATGCAGCGCGTTTTCCTGCATGCTTGTCAGAAGGCTTTTGCCGTCGGGGCTCCAGACCATATCGAGGTGCGAGCCTTTCCATTCGAGCGTCGAGGCTTCCGCGTGTTTGGAATTCATCCACCAAAGCGTCACGCCGTTGTAATGGCTCACAGCAAGGCGCTTGCCGTTGGGGCTGAAAGAAAGCGCGCCCGGATTGGTCGGGATGGAAAGAGGCGGAGAAAAATGCTCTTGCCCCTCTTCATTTAACACATGGATTTTCTTGCCTTCGTTGTAGGCGCGGAATTTGCCGTCGGCGGAGGAAGCGACGTGGTCGATCCATGTGTTCTTATGTTCAATGAGAAGCGTGGTGGAATCCGTTGATGGGTCGAGGATTAAAACTTTTCCATCGTCGCCGCCCGATAAAAACGCGTGAGCATCGGCGTCCGGCTGCAGGCACAACGAAATGCCGTCATGCATTTTGACGACCTTGGGCTCTATCGCCTCGTCGCTTGCGGGAAGCAGGCGGGCGGTACCGTCCGCCAGCGCGGCGGCGACCCAATCGCCATTGCGATTGACGCAAAGCGACAAAATGGGGACTTCGAACTTCCATTGGCTGTAGATGGCGGAAAGCATTTTTGAATTCTATCCTTAGGCGTTTAGGGAAGCAAAACATCCGCAATATCGTGCATTTTAACAAACACTTCCTCGGCGCCTTCGTTCTTCAGGTTATTGGCATGTTCCGGCCCGCAATGGCTGCCGCCCGCAAAGCCGAAAACGCGCATGTTGGCGGCTTTGGCGGCGCGAACGCCCGCGATGCTGTCTTCGATAACGAGGCACGAGGCTGCTTCCGCGCCCATTTGCTTGGCCGCGAACACAAATAAATCCGGCGCGGGCTTGCCGTTTTTAACCTGAAGGGCGCTGAAGATGTTCGGCGCGAACGAATCCCATAGCCCCACCAAGCCCAGCGTAAACTTCAGCGTCTGGGGCCCGTTGCTGGACGCGACGCATTTCTTGTTCTTGACGGCTTTGACAAAATCGACCGCGCCCGGAATAGGCTTCAGCTTTTCCTTGAACGTCTTGAATTCCTGAGCGCGCATGTCGTCCCAGAAACCGTCGGTAAGCTTGATTTTATAACGCGTTTCGATTTTGGCGGCGACGGACGCGCGGCTTAGGCCGACAAATTCCCGTCTTTCTTCTTCAACCGAAATTCTGATGCCGATTCCGGCCAAAGCCTGGGTATAAATTTCGCCTGCCAGAATCTCGCTGTCGATAAGAACGCCGTCGCAATCGAAAATGATGAGGTCGGGCGGGGTCATTTCTTTAAGCCGCGCATTTCGCAAAACCGTCGCGCAGCGCCTGCTCATCCAAATTACGGCCGATGAAAACAAGGCGGGAAGCGCGGCGCTGGCCTTCTTTCCACGGCAGAAGGTTCGTGCCGTCCATCATCATGTGGACGCCTTGAATGACGAGACTGTTCTTGCTTCCCTGAAGGTCGAGAATGCCCTTATAACGCAATAAATCAGGGCCTTTCTGCGCGCGCAGATTGGTGATCCATTGCTCGAATTTCGCGGGGTCGAGGGGGGTCGAGGTTATCAGCGATACGCTGGAAATCGTCGTGTCGTGCTTGGGGTTTTTCTCGTGATGGTGGTGGCCGTGATGCCCGCATTCGCAATTCTCGCCGCAGCATCCGTGATCGTGTTCTTCTTCGCCTTTCAGAAAATCGGGGTCGCGTTCCAGAATTTTGCTGAGGTCGAAACTGCCGAGGCCGATAATTTGATCGAGCGGCGCGTTGCACCGCGTGGTGCGGATGATTTTGGCAAAGCGGTTGATGCCGCGTATTTCGGTTTCGATGCGCGACAAGTCGCCCGCGCCGACCAGATCGGCTTTGTTCAGAAGAATAACGTCGGCAAAAGCGATCTGGTCTTCGGCTTCCTTCGAGTTTTCGAGCGACAACGGCAGATGCTTGGCGTCCACGACGGCGACGACGCTATCGAGCTTGGCTTTCGAGGCGACGTCTTCGTCAGCAAAAAACGTCTGCGCGACGGGCGCGGGGTCGGCAAGGCCGGTCGTTTCGATCAGAATTCCGTCAAAAGACGACGCGCGTTTCATCAGGCCCGAAATCACGCGTATCAAATCGCCGCGCACGGTGCAGCAGATGCACCCGTTGTTCATTTCGTAAATTTCTTCGTCCGCGCCGACGACCAAGGCTCCGTCGATGCCCTCGGCCCCGAATTCGTTGACGATGACGGCGTACTTCTTGCCGTGGGGTTCGGATAAAATGCGGTTAAGAAGCGTTGTTTTTCCAGCGCCTAAGTAACCCGTCAAAACGGTTACGGGAATTTGGGGCATCCTTAATCCTCTCGAAAACAAACAAGGGAGGGTGATTAACACAGGAAAAACAATAGTCAATTAACTAAAACCAAGGCCTGATATGGTTTTGGCGAATAGATATTCAAAAAAGCCTTGCACTTTCAAGGTTAAACGCCTAATAAACGCTCCGCTTTGGGGATGTTCCCCTTGGCTATTAAAACCTCACGTATGTTTGGCTCGCGCTGTAAATCCAGCGATGCGCCGTCCGGTGCCGCAAAAGCGGTACAGAAACATACGGCGGATCAACCGGAGAAAGGCACTAAACATGACGATGCCCGTCGTAACCCTGCGGCAATTATTCGAGGCCGGCGTCCATTTCGGCCACAATACCCGTCGCTGGAATCCCAAAATGTCCCCCTATCTGTTCGGCGTGCGCAACAGCGTGCACATCATCGACCTTGAACAGACCGTTCCCATGTTCCAACGCGCCTTGCAGACGCTGCGCGACACCGCCGCTTCCGGCGGCCGCGTCCTGTTCGTCGGCACCAAGCGCCAAGCGCAGGAAAAGATCGCCGATGCCGCGAAGCGTTGCGGACAGTATTACGTCAACCATCGCTGGCTGGGCGGCATGCTCACCAACTGGAAGACGATTTCGCAGTCCATCAAGCGTTTGCGCGAAATCAACGACAAGCTCGACAATACCGCCAAGAAGATGACCAAGAAGGAAACGTTGCAGCTGACGCGCGCGCGCGACAAGCTGGAAATGTCCCTGGGCGGCATCAAGGATATGGGCGGTTTGCCGGACATCATTTTCGTCCTCGACACGCTGAAGGAAGACATCGCGATCGCGGAAGCCGTCAAGTTGGGCATCCCCGTCGTCGCCGTCATCGACAGCAACTCGGACCCCGCGAACATCACGTTCCCGATTCCGGGCAACGACGACGCCTCGCGCGCCATCGATTTGTATTGCGAACTGACGTCGCAAGCCATTTTGGACGGCATCGAAGCCGAACTCGGCTCCAGCGCGAAGGATGTCGGCGAATCCGCCGTCGTTCCGAGCAGCGAGACCACCAT